>JAHILE010000040.1 GCA_018897155.1 Nanoarchaeota archaeon
GTCAACAGAGAACCTGTCTTTTGCATTCCTCGAGTGGGCTGGCATAAAGAACGAGACCATGCAGGGCTCAGGAATGAACTGGTACAGGAACAAGACTTTTGTCCCGCGGGGCAACTACACTTTCAAAGTCTACGCAAACGACTCTGCAGGCAACTGGAACGTTACTGTGTTACGGTGGGTATATATGAACTCAACCAACATCTCTGTCCCGCACCCGTCGCTGTTGTTCACCAACATAAGCGAAACACCGGGTTACCAACATAGGACAGAAGAGCCGTGGCTTGGGTGGGAAAAGAGCGTTATCAACTCCGCAATTGCATCGCTTGCGCGGAACTTTTCTGCTGAAGGATGGATTTATTACGATAGAATGTTATACCGGGCCGCTTTCGCAAGAGATTTGGCACTGGCTTATCAAATAACTAAAAATGAGTCTTATGCTGAAAAAGCCAAGGAGGCTCTCTTAAACATAGGCGTGGGTTTAATATCCAACGATATCGACAAATCCGATGCTTTGGAGGACTATTCCTTTGCATATGACTGGACCCAGCCATACCTTGACCCTGCAAATGACACCATCATCCGTGACAAATTGGCCAACCTGACAGATGTGGTCTACATGGACCTCAATGATAACGGCACATACCTCAATTATGTTACTTTTGCGGATTACCACGGCAAAGCATATCCTTCTGTCGGCATTGCATCCCTCGCACTCTATGACTATACAAATCCGAACAGCATAACTCTCGTGTCCGGTCCCTCTGACTGGCTGAAAGTGGGGACTGATTATCTTTTCGTAGACGACAAATTGCACATCTTCAACAGGTCTGTGATGTCCTTCGGCTTTTCAGATTCAGGCAAGCATTTAAACGGCGCTTACAAAGGATATGTCGCTGAGAACTTTATGTGGTGGCTCCAAGCGTACAGCCATTTTCTCAACAGGAATGCCTTGGACGACTACCCGGTTGCCAAAAATGCATTCACATCAGAAATCTGGGAGTCTATGCCGAACCACTACCATAACAACTATATTACTGACGGCAATAGAAAAATAATATATTCTAAAGGGATAATTAACCTCCTTGACAGCGACTATAAGTCTTATGTCCTCAACCATCTGGAGATGCTTGATAATTTAAGCATATTGCCGTATTCAGGCACACTCGGATATTATGCAAACGGCTTCTATTACCTCACTTACCAGAATTACTCCGAAATCCAGCGGAAGTATCCTTCATGGACGAGCCGCATGGATTCTGATGTTTCTAAAGCCCAATACCAGGTCTTCAGGGGCAGCTGGCTGAATGACAGCGACTGGCTGTCTTTTATCACATGGAATATTACCTCGAATAGCAACCGGGATATGGCTCATCACGACCAGTTAAGCTTCGAGTATTACAGCAGGGGCGATCTGCTTCTTGCCGATGGGGGAGAGGAGAAGCACATCTTGGACAGATATTATGGAGATTACGAAACATACCATAACGTTATTGCCATTGAGAATCCGAGGTCCCCCTTTGCTTCGTCTTCATGGGCGGACAGCACAGCAAGAGGGATTAACAAAGGCGATTCCTCGGGCCTGAAAACGCCAATTTCTATTGAGCATTTTGCCCAGACACCCTGGATAGAATTCATAGACGCAGATGTGACTATCACAGCCGTAAAAGATACATCAACATATACTCTTTCCTCCCCTATCGGCTATAGCCGGGCAATCATTTATCCAAAGGACTATTTCATCGTTATAGACCGGATGGAGAGCAGCGAAACATGGACGTATAGGAACATCTTCCGGCCGACGAGCCTAAACATAACGCCTACAAAACAATATACGAATCTAACAGATATTGATATAAATGTCACTGCCGGCGATGTCGATGCAGTTCACATGATTACGCCGACATCGTTTGACGGCAAATCCGCAGAACTTTTGGTAACACTAGCGAACGTCTCTGCCCCGGGCAACCTTTCAGTCTACATAAACGCTACGTATTTGGGAACTATCCCGTTCAGCGCCAACACAAGCTACTACCTAAGAGACATACCCTCAGGGAACTTCACAAAGGGCGCAGCCAACAAGATAAACTACTCGACTACGAATGATGTTTCGCTTGTCATTGATGAAACCCAAATTACAATAATGGGCGAGGTTAATTTAAACCTCTCCGTAGGGGATACATACTACGACTGGCTGTCCCTGCCATACAAGGATGAAACCCAAACAGGAATAAGCACGAACTCTGTGAAGTGGAACACCACAAACCCGTACGGGAACAAAGTGGAAGCGCATCTTTTCTCTTCACCTGCATCAGAAATAAGGGTGACAAAGCATGTCGGAAGAATTGCAGGTTACAATACTGACTCCGAGGTTTTCAACCCCGTCGTGTATTTCAGGACAGGCCCAACGACTACGCTATACTGCGTGAGTGTCCTGCTCTCAAGATATGGAAACGAAACCGAAAAAACACCGGCGAACCTGTCGGTCACAGGAAACGGAAACGCAGTAAAGGTCACTTCAACTGATTACGAAGACTACATCTACTCTGGAAGCGGCAGTTCCACTTACGCAACGGCTGCGACCGACGCAGACACAGCGTTCAACAGATACAACCTGACCTCGGGTAAGATGCAATACATCATGCTCTTGAATGCCAAATATTTCACTTACGGTTCAGATGAGTGGCTCAACTCAACGCAAAAAATATCTTCGTTCCTGATGAACATTTCCGGCACAAATCGCACGATAACCGCAGACGGCACCAACGGCACAAATGCGACAATTTACGTTGCAAACAGCTCGAACATCACAGTTAAGCGTGATGGCGTTACTCTTTCGCAGAACATCGACTGGTGGGCCATTGACCCGACTCATGTGAAGATAAAGATGACGTTCTCAAGCCCGACAACATACGACATATTCGGCGGGATTGAGTCCGACACAACGCCGCCGACAATAACTTTTGTTTCCCCGACATGGGAAAACAATGACAATAGACCAGAAAATTGGGAATTTGTTAACATAACTTTAAACGAGGCAGGAAATGTCTCCTTACTGGAATGGAACAACGGCACATCATACAATTACACAATGCAAGGCTCCGGAACAACAAATTTCTATCTGAATATGACCAATCAAACCGGAATGATAATGTATAGAGTATATGCAAACGACAGCGCAGGCAACATGAATATTTCTGAAATAAGAACTGTAACTTTGAATTACTCTGTAGCACCGATAACGATCATAGGCAATGAAATGTGGGTGTCTTCCGACGGATACTCAGATTTTATTGATGATAATGTGTCTAAGGTTGCTACTTGTTTCCAGGCACCCGTAACAAAAAACATATCTGAAATATGGGTTATAAACGGGGAATATGGGTCATCAATTAATATTACAACGAGATTGGCGACTGCGGACGAGAACTTTGATCCCGTGGAGTATTTTGAAAATAATGTCACATGGACCACAAAAAATGGGGGATTAATGAGGAGTTGGAGAAATTTATCTGGTTTTGGTTCAGTTACTATGAATCAATCAGATAACTATTGTATTGTATCTTGGTCTAATGATCCTAATGTATCATCATCTAATTACATACGTCCGTTTGTGGTTAGCAATACAGGTGCAAAAGCAGCCAATATGACACCCTATAATTATTTAGACAATGAACATACGGGCAAATATACTACTTCCGCGAGATATTATGGTGGTGTTTCGTGGGTGAAGAGTACTGGTTCGGGTGGTGTTAATAGTCCGGAATCTATCTTTTTTTTATTATTCGATGATGGGACGGGGTGGGGGCAGCAATTTTCCAAAAAAACATCTTCTTTAGATATTTCTCCTTTACAAGAAAGTGGGCAGTATTTTATATTTAACAAGAGTTACACAATAACAAGGATATTTGGGGTGTTTTATGGTTCTCCAGACGCCGATTTAGATTATCGCGTAATTTATTCAAACAATACCGCAATAGATTCCGGTGTGTTTGCATCCAATACATCGCTATCACCAACTGCATTCCGAGCAATTAACAAGTCAGTTAATTTCACAATTCCTGCAAATACCGGTTTTAAGGTACTATTCAGTTGCAATAAGTGCACGGACACGAAGTCATGGGAAATAGGGCAACTTGATATTGCGAACCTATGTAATCTCAATGGGGCGTCGTGCAATGCCGAGAATGATGCAGTATTTGCACCTTTGAGGAATAGAACATATAACGGCCTGGTATCCTACCGTGTTCATAATGTATCCAATGTTGTTACAAACTACTACTCTCAAGACGCATCCATTTGGTTCGAAGCAGTAGCTATTATGACCAACAACACCCTAGTTTCCTTAAACATCCCACAAAACAATCTGGCGACAAACAATGCCACAGTCACCTTCAACTGCTTCGCTTCAGCTGGTAATCCACTTGTGAACCTCACTTTATACGGCAACTTCTCAGGGACATGGCAATCAAACGGCACAGCCAATATTAGCGGAACAAGCAATTCAAGCCAATGGTTCAATACTCTGGCAGACGGCTCATATATATGGAACTGTTTGGCTTATGACAATACATGCAACTCGTCGTTTGCGGACAGCAATTACACGCTGACTATAGATGCAACTCCACCTTCAACAATAACAAACCTTGCAAACCAGTCATCCGGCGACACATGGATTTACTGGAACTGGACAAACCCTGCGGCAGACTTCAGCCACGTTGAAGTCTGGCTTAACGGCACATGGAAACAAAATATTTCCCTGAATTACTACAATGCCATAGGGCTTTCTGGAAACACAGGGTATCAGATACAGACAAGAACCGTGGACAATATTGGAAACATCAACACAACATGGGTTAATTCAACTGCAAAGACAACTTCCGACATTACTGCGCCCATAATTACTGTCGTATTTCCTGTGAACGGCTCGGCATTGGCAGCAGGAACAATATCAACAACCGTCAATATAACCACAAATGAAAACGCAACATGCAGATATTCAACAAACTCATCATTTGTATATGCAGACGGAACTAATTTCACCAACACCGGTGAAACAAACCATTCGTTCATTTATCCCGTATCTGCCGGAACCTATAGTTTGTATTACTTATGCAACGATATTATTGGAAATGTTAATGCAGAGGCACTACAACATACCTTTAGTATAGCTTCTGCCGTAGTGCCGCCAACTACACATTCCGGCGGCGGAAGTGGCGGTGGAGGAACGCTGACAGTTGTGGAAAATAAAACAAATTCGACTGTTGCAAATGCAACTGTTGTTGTTCCAGTAATTGTGAATAATACTAATACAACTGTAGCACATCCTGCGCAACAAGAACTGGAAATCAAAATAAAGGCATATGAAAAAATAAACGAAGTCAGGCAAAAGATTCCTGCAGGCAATACAAAAGCAAAAGAAAAAGTTGCAGATGCTGAAATTGCTTATAAAACAGGAGATTATTCCAGTGCATATAATTTAGCAGTTGAAGCCGAAGGATTAATTGATTCTGTTGCTCCGGAAGAAAACAAGACGAATTATGCTGTTTATGCAGTTACTTTAGCAGTGTTTGCTACTGGCGCATATGCTGCAAAGGCGGGATTGATGAAACTGAACAAAAAGATTGTTGAAGGGCGCGCAATAGTTGAGGAAGATATAATTCCGCAGGAACTTACGTGGAAGCCGGCTGCACCTAAGGAGCCGAAAGTACAGATTCCGAAAAACTTTGAAAATGAACAGCCCGAACAGATTAAAGACGAACCCGAGCTTTCGATGCCTAAAAACGCCGAGGAGAAACCGCCAACAAGCCAAATGTTGCAAAACGCGCCGGAGAAAAATAGCGACAAAACGGTGCATTCGCAGGATGATGAACTTGATGACATACAGCGCAGGCTTGAGGAGATTAAGAAGAAACTGAATGAATAGACGTTCTATCGGCAATGTGTAGGGCGCACATATATAAGGCGCGCAAAACCAGTTCTTTTGTGAGCTATATGGCTACAAACTGGCAAATGGAACGATTTATGGTGCGCCACCGCATGAAGCAAAAAATTGTGGAGCTGAGCAAAAAATATCCTGTTTCAGACATTAAACCGATGTCGCGCGTCATAGGACAGCAGCAACTATTCGATTGGAACAACACAACATATTGAAAGAATAATTTTCGAAATAGAATTCACAAAATATATCGTTCAGTATCAAAAAGTATATATACTTAAGATTCTATATAACACAACATATGGTTGTTATGAGTGGAGCTAACCACCATATATGGTATTTAGGCGTTTTTCACAACACTGAGCAAAAAACGTTGCTGAAAAAGAAAATTGCGTAAAAAATGCCGGTGATTTTCAATGAAATTGCGCAAATCCCGCCAATATTGCCCGATTTGCTGATTTCATATCCAACATATATGGTGATTGATATAAAATGCCCCTTTTGCACTCATTCAGAAACAAAAGTCCTTGACTCGCGCGAATCAGAAGACAACATAAACCGGCGAAGAAGGGAATGCGAGAAATGTTCCAAAAGGTTCACTACCTACGAGCGCATCGAGCTTCCGTCACTACTTGTGATAAAAAAAGACGGAAACAGGGAGGAATTTGATCGGGAAAAAGTCAGGCGCGGCATACTACATGCATGTGAGAAACGCCCGATAACGCACGAAGCAATAGAAAAACTCGCAAGCGAAATAGAATCAGAAATAAGGCAAAGGCATGAAGACGCCCACGAAGTAAAAAGCTCTGAAATCGGTACCGTCGTCATGAGGAAGCTAAAATCGCTTGATGAAGTCGCATACATCAGATTTGCATCAGTATATAAACGATTCACAGACGTCGAATCGTTCAAGAAAGAAATCGACAAATTGCTGTAAGGATGCAAAAGAACATATTATTAAAATATAATTTTTAATGTTAAAATTCTTTTTGGAGAGGAATATTATGAGTGATGGGGATATAAGTGCGGGCAGTATTGAAAAACAGCAGACGCTTCTAAGAACCGAGCTGAAGCTTCCAAAAATAAGGACAAGCAATCAGGAACTTAGCGAGTTCACTCCAAAAAAGATTTATGATGTTTACATAAATGAAGCGGGCCTAGATCCGGAAACCGCTGAATACTACACACAGCTCATAATGGCGGACTTGAACAAGCTGTACATACAGAACAGGCTGCACGAGATATCAACAAGAATGCTTCGAGAACTTATGTGTGCGCACGCAATACAGCAGGGCGACTTTGCCACAAGAAACAGGCTATCCGTTCTCGGGCTGCCAATAAAAGATGTGGAAAACCTGTTCTTCAGCTATAATTCTGAAAACAGTAATCATGTTCCGTCAGAAGAGTTCATCCATAAGGCAATGGCAGATGTCATAAACGAGCAGTATTCATTCTCAACGCTTTACAACTTCAACACGCAGTGGGGAAACCCAGCCTACTCCCATATGAATGCAGACATCTACATCCATGACAGAGACTACCCGGGAAGGCCGTTCTGCTACCAGCACAGCGCGCGTTTCATATTCCGCAACGGCCTGTACATCGACGGCACAGGAAAGCATGTGAATGTCTCAAGGCCTCCAAAAAATCTTGAGGTCGCAATAAGGCAGGTGTGCGAATTCCTCGGAGCAGCAAGCAGGAACTGGAACGGCGGCCAAAGCTTTCGAAATCTTTTCTGGGAACTAGGCCCTTACCTTGAAGCTTCTGCAAAAAACAATCCAAGCACAAAAAATCTTGGCGGCGTTGAAATCCCGACATCTATTGTTCAGGCAGCTCAGATGATGCGCTATGAGCCAAATCATATCCTTGTCGGTAGAGGAAGCCAGGCGGCATTTTCATCTCTTAGCAACTTCGCAGTCCCTCCAAAATATCTTACAGAGGATTCTGATGTAGTGCTTCCGGGCGGCCAGGTAGTAAAAGGTTCTTATGCAGATTACAAAGAATATGTACTGAAATTCTGGTATGCCTATCTTTACGAATCAACGCGCGGGGATTCCAACGGCGGAATGTTCCACTGGATGAAAGATGATATAGGAATAAAACCCGAATGGTTCAGCGACCCTGAGCTTCAGCAATATGTTTTTGAGCCTTTGATGAAGTATGTTGCAAAATTCGGCGGCCCATACATCTATAATGTAAAGAATGTCAGCGACGATGAAGTAGCATGCACATCTTGCTGCTCGCTCGTGCTTCAGTCAGAAAGCCCGGATGACTTCGAGCTTGCGCGCCAGGGAACTCTTGGAATGGGTGCGCTTCAGTGCGGCTCATTCAACCTGCCAAGAATCGCGTATCTTGCAGGCGGAGACGATGCAAAGGTATATGAAATGATTGAAAGCAGAATGAATCTTCTTGCAGAAGTGATGAAAGCAAAGAAAGAATTCATGAAAAAAATCATCGCAACAGGGGTGGCGCCATTCCTCACTCAGCCAAGGCTGCGCGGAAAAGACAACACCCCATACTTTGACATAGAAAAACAGAGCTATCTTATGAGCTTCTGCGGAATGAACGAATTCACAAAAGCACATACAGGCTACGAACTTCATGAAAGCAAAGATGCCCACAACTATGCGATGAAGCTGCTCATGCATATGCTAAACTACTCAAAGAAATTGTCAGAAGAAACTGGCTTGAACATGGCATTCTGGAGACAACCCGGAGAAACTATGCCTGGCAAATTCGCACAGGACGACTACAAGAAATTCAACGGAAAGGCAGTAATTCAGGGAAATCCAAAAATTGGTGCAGGATATTATTCGAACTTCACTCACGTAAATGTGAATTCGGGATTGTCAGTATTTGACAAAGTCAAAAACGAGGCGCCATTCCACGCACTTTCGCCATCAAATCTCTTGCACATATGGCTTGGCGAAACAAATCCGGATCCTGACGCTCTCTGGGATATGACAAAAAAAATCCTTGACAAGTCGCTTACAAACTATTTTGCTTTCACGCGCGAAATAACAGTCTGCAACACCTGCAAAACATCGCATTCAGGCGTTGTTTCTCACTGCAAATGCGGCGCAGGCCCAAAAGACCTTGTGGTAAACAGCAGGATTGTGGGCTATTACAGCGCTGTCGGAACTGTAGAAGCAATACTCAACTGGAGAAAAAACCAGTCAAAAGAATCGCTCAAGGGCGCATTCTGGCAGCCGCATAAGTTCGCAGAATTCAACAACAGGACTGCAAATTATTCTGGTGCAAGGCTGAGCCAGCTTGGGGCGAACTGAGGATGAACAAACCTTGGAAAAATATTAATAAACTTAACGAATATTCGCGCGCTGAAAGCTGATAAAACTACGGCAGGGTTCTTTCATTGCATCAATTCATATAACTAAGATTTTCTTAGACTAAATTGTGACCTGTATGAAACAAAAACATGAAGAGATAAAAAAAGCTGTGCGCGAAGGCTACGGCAAGATTGCTAAAAATAAAATATCCTGTTGCAGCCCGATGTTTCCGTGCTGCGGAAATTCAAGCGCAAAAATTATAACTGACGTCAGTAAAAGCGTAGGATATGCGGACGATGATCTTTCTTCAGTTCCAGAAGACGCGAATCTTGGCCTTGGATGCGGAAATCCCGTTACCTTGGCGTCTTTAAAAAAGGGTGAAACAGTTCTCGACCTTGGTTCCGGCGCCGGAATTGATTGTTTTCTTGCTGCAAAAAAAGTCGGAGAAACCGGCCGCGTCATCGGCATTGACATGACGCCGGAAATGCTTGCGCGCGCAAAAGAAAACGCAAAAAAAGGCAATTACAAAAACGTGGAATTCCGGCTTGGTGAAATCGAGAACCTGCCTATAGAAGATAATTATGTTGATGCAATCCTATCAAACTGCGTTGTAAATCTTTCTCCTGATAAAGATGGTGTTTTCAAAGAGGCATTCCGTGTTCTGAAGCCTGGCGGGCGCCTGATGGTCTCAGACATAGTTCTTCTGAAAAAGCTCCCGGAGTCCATAAAAAAATCAATAAATGCGTATATCGGGTGCCTCGCGGGGGCAACAATGAAAGAAGAATATCTGAACGCGATAAAGGCTGCTGGATTTAACGAAGTGAAAATCATAAGCGAATCGACTTATCCTGTTGAGCTTGCTGCAAGCAATCCGGCTGCAAAGGATATTATGGACTCGAATGATATTTCAGAAAAAGATTTCGCTGAAATGATAACATCCATTGTCAGCATAAGGGTTCAGGGAATAAAGACAAAATAAGTTATTAAATATTATGAAACAATTTTAAAGAGTGAGATTATGGAACTGAAATTTTTCGAATCCCCGACTTGCCCGGATTGCCCGGCTGCAAAGAAGAATGTAAAAGAAGTTCTGACAAAATTCAATATTCTGGATACTCTGAAATTCTTTGACATATCAACAGACGACGGAAGGATAGAATCCCTGAACTGCATGGTAATGGGCTCACCCACACTGGTTATTGATGAAGACATCATTACAAAAGACATTCTCCTAGATGCGAGAAAATTAGAAGAAGAGATACGTGGAAGAATTAATTAAATGCTGGTCCACACCATAAACTTAGAACCATGGATTATGGCCTTCCCTCATCATTGCTTCACTTATTCCTTTTTCCTTAGCAACCAAACGGCAAATAATATTTAGAAGTATCTGTGACTCTTTTTCAGAATCCTCACCCATATAATGGCATAAATCTTCATTATTTGCATCCGAGAATTTATTGTTGGCGGTTATAACGAAATATTTTCCGACATCACATACTTTTTTTAGAGGAGATTCTGGACTCGCACTTATTCCTAGTGACGTTAAATCTAAATCAATGCCATATTTTTCTTTATCTTTATAAATGGTCTTTACTTTTTCTGCGATTTTTTCATTTCCAGAACCTGAAATAGATAAAAGAACGCATTTTCCTTTTTGAGAAAGAACTCTTATACCTGGAGTGAATTTATAATTTGTCTCATACACATCGCAGTACCCCATTTGAGTCAATCGAACAAACTCTGTTGATGCATTAAGGTTAGAATTGCCTTCTGCGTTTAAAATAACTACGTCCGCATTAAGAATTTCATCATATACTGCATTGAATACACCTATCTGACGTACAATATCCTGCTTCAAATTTTCTGTGCGACCCGAATATGGAGCCATCAGAGAATTCAGTTCATCTACAGACAATGCCATAAAAAACGTGTAGTTAATGAACTTTAAAAATACAACATCACGTTTAAATAATTAAATAGTTCTTAGAACGTTTGGGAGTTCTGTAATAATATCCGACGCAATCAGCGAATTTCCGAATTTTTTGTACGCCAAATCTCCAGCCGCGCCGTTGATATGTGCTGCGCAAATGGCTGAATTCAAAGCGGAATTTTTCTGCGCAAGAAGCGCGCCGCAGACGCCCGCAAGCGTGTCTCCTGTTCCGCCGCAGGTCATTCCGGAATTTCCGGTTTTGTTCAAAAGCATAATCTTTCCGTCAGACGCGATATCAATTTTGCCTTTCAGCAAAACTGTAGAATCAAAATTTTCTGCAATTGAATTTACAAGAGATTTTTGCGCGCCGAAATCTTGCGGCAATGCGCGACCAGCAAGCCTCTCAAATTCTTTGACATGCGGCGTATAGACTGCATTTTTTATCCCGCTGCCGCCTGCAATTATTGCATCGGCGTCTATCACACACGGCTTTTTGTATTCTCGAATCATTTTTTCTGCAACTTTCAAAACATCGGGTTTTTTCGTCAGGCCATTTCCGATTACCATAACATCTGTTTTTTCGCGAAGTTCACGAAATAAAGGCATTGCCGAATCATTCAAATATTCTCCTTTGCACCCCCATACAATCAAATCAGGAGAATATGATGCAACTGTCGGCGCGATATATTCCGGCACAAGAAGATAAACCAAATCCGCACCTGTGCGCAAAGCAGAAAGCGCGACAAGCGCGGGAGAACCAAAATACTGCCTTGAGCCTCCGACAACAAGAACGCGGCCGTTCTGGCCCTTTCGTGAATCTGCTTTTCTTTTGGCAAGATTATCTGAAAGAAATTTCGCGCCGATGTATTTGTCCGCCATATTAATTTATTGGCAAAACGCGCTTATATAATGCGCGACTATTCAAAATACAGTTAACTATCAAGTACTTCTTCGACATCTTCGATATATGGAAGAGATGTATGCACTAACATACAGCCTTATTGTCAGGAGATATTTTTAAAGAAAAGTACTGAATTATTCCTTCAGCTCAATCTCAATATTAACGCCCTCGGGAACTTCTACTCGCATGATTTGCCTTAGTGCGCGCTCATTAATTCCAACGTCAATTACGCGCTTATGCACTCGCATTTCCCAGCGCTCGAATGTTGCTGCTCCAGAACCAGAAGGTGATTTTCGGGTCACAATTTTCAGCTTTTTTGTCGGAAGCGGCATCGGTCCTGTGACTGATGCGCCGAATTTCTGGGCTGTGTCCTTTATTGAGTGGACCAGTTCTTCCAATTTCTTGTAGTCTGTGCTTGCGACCCGTATTCTTGCGATTTGCATAAATATCTATCCTTTTTTGTTTGTTTTCCGAACGCAATTGCCGTTGCGCGCGGACATAAAAATAAACTCCGCCTCGTTTTTGCATGGTGGCTCATATAACTTATTTTCCTGCTTTCTTTGCAGGAACAACATCAATCACCATGCCTGCTGCAATTGTCATTCCCATATCCCTTATTGCGAATTTCGCAAGCTGCGGGAATTCAGACTGCTTTTCAATAACAAAAGGCTTTAGTGGCTTGCATTTGATAACTGCTGCATCTCCGGCTTTTATAAAATCCGGATGCTCTGCCTCAACAGCTCCTGTTGCAGGATTCATTTTCTTAACTATTTCAGTTATGGTACATGACACGTGTGCTGTGTGTGCGTGAAACACCGGAGTGTATCCTTTTGTTATGACTGAAGGATGCTGCAGAACAATTATCTGCGCTGTGAACTCTTCAGCAACTGTCGGAGGGTTATCTACATGACCCGCCACATCTCCTCGGTCAATATCATTTCTTGCAAGGCCACGGATATTAAATCCGATGTTGTCACCTGCCGTTGCCTGAGGAACTACCTCATGATGCATTTCAATCTGTTTTACATCACCGATTTTCCCCGAAGGCATGAAAATCAATTTGTCATTTGGCTTAAGTGTTCCTGATTCCACTCGACCAACTGGAACTGTTCCAACGCCTGTGATAGTATAAGCGTCCTGAATCGGAATTCTAAGCGGCTTGTCTATTGGTTTTGCCGGAACTTCCAATTTATCAAGTGTTTCAAGAAGTGTCGGACCTGTATACCATGACATTTTTTCAGATTTCTTTGCAACATTATCTCCAGTCCATGCAGAAAGCGGAATGTAAGGTAAGGTATCAGTCTTAAAGCCAACTGATTTCAAAAGCTTTATGATGTCTTCTTTTGTCTTGTTGTAGACTCCTTCATCAAAACCTGCATCATCCATTTTATTTATTGCAACAATGAGCTGCTTCAAACCCAGTGTCTTTATGAGAAAAACGTGTTCCTTTGTCTGCGGCATCACGCCATCCTTTGCTCCAATAACAAGGATTGCCGCATCAGCCTGTGATGCGCCAGTAATCATGTTCTTTACAAAGTCTCTGTGCCCTGGAGCGTCAATGACTGTAAAGTATCTGTTTGCGGTATCAAATCGTTGGTGCATGATATCTATTGTCACGCCGCGTTCTCGCTCTTCCTTTACAGTATCCATTAAGAATGCGAATTTGAATGATTCTTTTTTCAATTCCTTTGCTTTCTCTTCAATTTTCTTCATTTCCTGCTCAGGAACATTTCCAGTATCCCAAAGAAGCCTGCCTACCAGTGTTGATTTACCCTGGTCAACGTGTCCAATTGTCACGATGTTCATGTGCGGTTTTGCTGATGCCATTTTAATCACCATTAATTACTCTGTACGAGTTCTCTATTATTTACGCACAAGATTTATAAATCTATACTAGATGCAATAATCTTGGTGCGTACTCACACGAGCAACTCATTTCCTTTAAGTCGTAAATATAAAAAGGGATTAGATTTAAACCTCGTTTTTTCACATATTTAAAACTAACTAATCAATAAACTCTTGTGATATTATGGCTCAAAAACAAGCAGAAGAAATAATTTCGAGCATTAAAGATGATGCTATTGAAAGCGTTCCGGCGGCTCCTGTCGTTGATGAAGAAATATGCGATGAATCGCTTCCGTTTCCAAACGCAACGGTTGTAAGGCACATAAAGGCATATGCCCCAAACAAGATGATTTCGTCAAAAGTAAAGATAGCGCTGAATCATTTTCTTGGCGATGTTGTGAAAGTCGTTGCAAAGGATATGGGTAAAACCAGGTATTCCATGATTGAAATGGACGATTTTCAGCGCGCGACAAAACCGTACACAGTAGCCGAAGATTTGGAATTCGAAAAGCAGAGAATCGTTGCACAGCTTGAGAAAACAAAAATGGACATCGACGGATTAATCCGCGATTTCAACAGAAAATTCAAGATGCAGGAAGCAAACGAATTCCATGTTCTTGGAATAGAAAACATTCCGGTTGCAGTTTCTAAAAAAGAAGATGCAAATGCAAATACTGAAGGCGCAGAAAAGAAAGATAGTGATGATAAGAAAGAGCACCAAAAACTTGCATTCGGGAACTTGGATGTATAAAAAGTAAGTTGGAGTGGTGGATTGTATGGGAATACTAAAGAAAATCGGGCTTGCACTTCTTGTACTTATTGTAATCGGGGCTATTTTTGGAGAAAAATCGGATACTTCAAAGAATACTACGCAAAGTAACGATAAACTTACGAGTACAGATATAACAACACAAACACAACAGAGCCCTTCTGAAAAAAGTATGATAAATAAAGCCATAACTGCAGTGAATAATAATATTGAGGCATCCACAATATCTTACGAATATTTTGAATACATGAGCCAGAAAGTATTGAGAGTGGATTTAAACATCACCAATAAAGGTTCTAAAAAATTACATTTCATGCCTTTGGACCCGGATAAACGTTCAAAAGCTGTTGACATTAATGGAGACAAATATGATATAATCCAGAGCGGTACATTGATTTATTCCAATAACGAATTTATATATCCAAAAAATTCAATTGAAGGTTATGTCTTATTTGAAAAAACAGAAAATACACCGCAAATAGATTATATTCTTTTAGGGCTCGGTTATTATGGCGACGACTCGATAACGGACTTCTTGAAAATAGATTTACGGAACACTTTGACTGAAAATGGAAGTTCTGCTTCAACAAGCGCGAATCCTTCGGAAAAAACATCGGGCTACACAGTAGCTGAATGTGATGCTCTTTGTGAAAAATACGCTATGAAGATTCAGGTTGATAATTGCCAAATGCAGTGTGATTACACCTTCGGCAAACCAAGTGCGCAACTCGACGAATACGTCAATGGAATAAAAAATAGTTTGAAACAAAAATAAGTGTCCACCCACATGCAACGACATGACCAGCGAAACCGCGATAGTAAAGCTGATGTGGATAATGGGCAATTTCGGCAAAGACACGAAAACTGTGAAAGAACTGATGCTGAAGAATTTTATCGGAGAAATACGTGCTTAGATAAACAAAGATATATTCACGCGAATGCCACTAATTCTATGGATGTGGTTTATACAAATCACGCAGAAGAAAGGCTCGCTGAGAGGAAAATTCCAAAAGCAGTTATTGAGGAAGCTCTCAAGAATCCTGATGCCGTTGTGGATGGCACGTTTGGAAAAAAGATCGCTCAAAAGCTTATAAGAAACAAACTTCTAAGAATAGTATATGAAGACTCGGGCGAAAAATACCTAATAATAACTGCATACTATGCAGAGCCCGAAAGATATGTTGTGGTATTATGAAAATAACATATGACCCGAAAGCCGATGCAATGAACATACGGTTTCAGAAAGGAAAATACGAAATCAGCAAAGAGATAGCAGACGGTATAATTATAGATTACACAAAAGGGGGGAAAGTCATATCCATAGAAATTCTGGATGCTTCAAAAAGAATGCCAAAAGAAAGCATTACGGACATTATTGTCGGCCTTCCTGTGAAAGCCGCTTAAGTGCGTGTTCTCAAAAGTAAAGCCATTGCGCAAATAAATCATTTGTCATGCAATTAATATTATGCCAAATAGTGCATTCGCATTAAAGTCTATTCCATCAGACTTCATAGTCGAAGAAATCACTCCTGACAGAATTGTTCTTGCGCGCAACACCAAATATTCTTTTGATGCAGAAAGTAAAGGCAAATTCCTGCACTTCATTCTCCAGAAAGAAAACCGCGATACACATGAAGTATTGGATGAAATCGCGCGCGCTCTTCACGCTCCGCGCGAGGTTCTCTCAATCGCAGGAATGAAAGACAAATCTGCAATAACTGTGCAAATGGCTTCTGCACACAGAATCAGAAAAGAACAGCTAGAACGGCTGAAAATCCGCGGCGCGAAGTTAATTCCTTTGCAATACATCGACAAAAAAGTGTTTCTCGGCAATTTGTGGGGTAATAGGTTCACTATTACTGCGCGCGGCATCTCAAAAACACATTCAGAATTGCGCGAATTAATTCTGGCGCGCGTTAAAGATATGTCTGGCGTTTTCCCGAATTACTTCGGAGAACAGCGATTTGGCGATGACAACAGCACGCAAAAAATCGGCAAATTGATTCTGAAACGCGATTTCAAAACCGCTTCAAAAGAATGCGCGAAAAGATACCGCGAATGCGCAGCACATTTGGAAAAAAATCCTAAATATCATCTTGGCGCAATAAAGCAGTTGCCTTTGAAACTGCAAAAAATGTTCATTCATGCGGTTCAGGCAGAGATATTTAATTCGGCACTTGACGAACTTTTGAAGCAAAAAACAATAGACAAAGACGCTAATATCCCCCTTCCAGGCTACACTTTTGCGTCACGCATATTCACGTCCGAAATCGATCGATTAATCGAAGAAATAATGAAAAAAGAAGGGATTACGCCTGAAATGTTTCGCGTGAAGGACCTGCCTGAAATAGCGTCAGCCGGAGAACTGCGGCGCGCGTTTGAAGAATTCTCGGATTTTGCGATTCTCGCAACAGAAGCTGACGAACTAAATGCCGGAAAGACAAAAGCGGTTGTGCAATTCGCGCTCAAGAAAGGATGTTATGCGACCGTGTTTTTGGATTGGGTTTTTAAATAACCTTGAATGGTAAACATAACGAATACTTAAAAATCCCTCGCAGAAAGATTTACAGACACTTTAGAATAGAGCACACCAGGAACCTCACAAGAATTATATAATTTACAAGGAAGACAATAGTCCCTTCTGCACCCACAAACTATTTGGTCGTCAGGTTTTTCTGCCTTCCCCTCAATCTTAGAAATTTCTTTTCCTTTTCCAAATGCTTCGCGTCCAGCTTTATCCATGGATAAGTAGTAGGATATAATACCCACATCTTTGTTTTTACATCCTTTCAGAAATGCGCAAGAATTAAAATCTGTCAAATCTTTATCCTCTGGTGCATACGCGTATCTTCCTGGTGGCATGGTATATGAGTAAAATCTAACATTTAAAAGCTGTATTACCCTGAGTAAACTCTCAAATAGAACTTCCCAAAATCACATATCTGCAAGTTTCATTATCGTCTCAGCAATATCCCCATTCGCTTCTTCAAGCGCTTTCTTTGCTTTCTCGCGCGACACTCCTGCTTTCTCTGCAACAATGGCGATGTCGTCTTCAGTTATCTCAGCTTCTGCACTGCGCTCAACAGCCTCGCCGCTCACCTGAAAGCTCGCGTTGCCGGCCATAATCACTTTCTGCACGCTCGGGTTTGATATGACGAGCTCGCTGCCTGAATTCAGGCGGATAATCACTTCAGAAGCGTCAATATCTTCGCTTTTAATGCCCATCTGGCGCATTGCCTTTTCCATCTGCTTTGGATTGATTCCCGGGAACATAAAGGATAAAATAGTTCTGCAAAATAATAAAGCTATGCTTGCGGAGCTTGTGTTCACGCTTGTCGGTGTTGTATTTGGAATAATTACCGGGCTCATCCCCGGAATGCACATAAACACAATTGCCGCAATACTTGTTGGAGCATTCTACAAATACGAATTTCCCGGGCTGCCTCTGGTATATTTTGTAATCGGGCTCTCGGTTGCAAATTCTTTCTCGGGCTTTATCCCGTCGATTTTTCTTGGAGCGCCTGATGAATCAACAGTGCTTTCAGTTGCACCGGGGCATCGTATGCTTAAGCGCGGCAAAGGATATGAGGCACTCGCACTTACTGTTCTTGGCGGCGGCGGAGGATTTATCGCCCTCATCATTCTGCTGCCAATACTAGCATACACAATTCCTGCAATTTACGCGGTCCTGCGCCAGTACATGCAGTATGTCCTCATCATTGTTGCGGCGTTTCTTATTCATAAAGAGAATCGCGTTCTTTGGGCGCTATTCTTGTTTGCGCTATCCTCTATATTCGGCATTGTGTCAATGAATGCGAATATCAACAGCTCGTTTTTGCTTCTGCCTATGCTCTCAGGTCTTTTCGGTTTGAGCACGCTTGCAGTAAGCTATTTTTCAGATTCAAGAATACCTGCGCAGAGGACAAAATTCCGAATAAGGTATAAGAAATACATTCCTGCAATCTTTCTCGGTCTCGCTTCAGGCATTATTGCAGGCCTTCTTCCTGGGGTCGGAACATCGCAATCAGCCATAATCGCACAAGAGACCGGCAAAGCAAAGGGCAAGCGAAAGTTCATGGCAGTTCTTGGCTCGATTTCTGTGACAGACACCATGCTTTCAATTATAGCGATTTACCTGATAGGCAATCCGCGTTCAGGAGGCGCCATAGCAATACAGGATTTTCTTGGCGGCAAAATGGCATTTAATGACGTTGTCTTGTTCACGGCTGCAGGACTGCTTTCCATGATAATTGCAGCTTATTTCACGCTAAGGATTGGGCGTGTGTTTGGAACGCTTGTTTCACATGTGAACTACAGGCATGTGGCGTGCCTGACAGCAGCGTTTCTTTTGTGGGTAATTTACGCATTCAGCGGCGCTGTTGGCATCCTGATTGCGCTAACTGGCACTGCAATAGGCATCATCCCTCATCTTGTCGGCGTGAAGAAATCGCTTCTTTTGGGATGCTTGATAACGCCCACTGTGCTTTATTTTCTCGGGATAAGCATTTACTTCATATGATAACCCTCTGGCTTCACATGAATGTTCGTATATGGTCGTGCGTATTCACGACCCCCTCGTTTCTCTTGGAAACAAGACATCTGTCGACTAATACCGCGCACTTATGACGTATTTTAACGAACCTGACAAAGTCTTTCACATAACCACACGTGTTCTCCACGTGAAGTCATCCTCACCCCTCTCTCACCGATGGATTTATATAGATTTAGCTACAAATACACATATGGAATACGAACTAGGGTATGTTGCCGGCGCTTTGTGCGGTGATGGATGCCTTGTCTGGAATAAGAATGCCGGAAATTATGGCATAACTCTTGAAGTCAAAGATAAAGATATTGCAAATTATTTTTCGGAATGCCTTAAAACAGTAATTGAAAAATCTGTAAAGACGATGATTCGTAAAAGAACATATAATCGTGCCCCTTATTTAACTTTTGTAGTCTATTTCTACGGAAAAAAAGAAATAAAAAAACTAAAAGACATCTATAATAATGTAAACTTCGGAACATTTGAATGGTTGCCTCCAAACGAAGCATATAATAATAAAGCATTCAGGCAAGGATTTCTCCGCGCATTTTTCGATTGTGAAGGCACCGTAAGAATAAGATTCAGAAAAAGAACATCAACGAGATTCGAAAAAATTCGCAACATACGAACACAATCCGCCAATAAAAACGGGCTTTTCGAAATCAAAAAACTGTTAATTTTAGAGAACATACCCTCAATAATATATTCTTCTGGAAAATATCATACGCTCGACATTGAAGGAAAACAACGTCTTGAATCTTTTTTTAAAAATATTGGTTTTGCCTCTAAAGTAAAACAAGAAAAACTTGAACTTGCGGCACGTTTCTTAACGCCGGAAGAAAAAATCAAAGGATATGATGCAGAAGAGCCGCTACAAGAATCGCCTGATGAAATTCGGCATTAGTCGAATAGATTCAAACTTATGTGCATTCACGTAGAAGGACATGAATAAAACGCAAAAAAATGTAATAATATATACTTCAAATGTACATCAATGAACATATGGTCTTAAGCAGAATTCGTTTAAAAAACAGCGCCTTGCTCGTCATCGATGTCATCAACTCCTGCTGTAGCTCCAAATGCGAAAGCAGAGAGCCAAAAATTACATTCAAGAAAATCAGAAAAATGGTTCCGGAATTGGTCGCATTTATCAAAAAGTACAAAGAGTGCTCAGAAAACCCTGTTATCTATATCAATTGCACGCAATGGGATAAAGAGCATTTAGCCGCGAATATTAGTGAATTATACAAAGACCCGAATTGCCGCTATTATTCTAAAGATAAAACAGGATTCCGCAATACGTTTTATAAGGTGAAACCGGATAGCTGCGACATCATCGTTACAAAGAATGGCTATGATGCGTTTACAAATCCAGAATTAGATAGACTTTTGAAAAAGAGGCAAATAAGATACTTAATAGTGGCAGGTGTGTTCGGGGATGGGTGCGTGCACTCAACTATTCAAAGCGGTTTTTCCAAGGGATATAATTTCATAATCCTCAAAGACCTGATTGAGACAACCGACGTTAAAATACGGCAAAACTTGCAGAAACTGCTTAAAAGTTATACTTGGCCAGTAATGTTTGGGAAAACTATTAGTTCTGAAGAATTTCTAAATAGAAGTAGTAATCACTCATAAATGACGAAATATAGAAAGATTAATAAATACCTGAAACTAAAATAGATTATGGTTGATTTATTCGTTTACGATGGAAGCCCGATTGTCAGGGATATGCATTTGAAGAGTAACCAAAAGGATGAGGAACTCCAGAATGTATTTCGTGAGGTAATACGTTCGTTAAAGCCTAATATACCACAAGATCTATTGCTAAGAACAGTAGTAGATTATAACCGCGATAATTTCGGAGGAGTTAACAGACTATTACTAAATTGTATGTCGAATGGTCATGACCGTATAAGCGATTCGAATTGGGGATCTATCAATGATGAGGCGAAGAAAGAACTCATAATAAAAGGATACTCTTCTAAGGATGTTATCTATGCTAAGCCAGAAATAAGAGATGGAGACCCTAAACCATATAATTGGTCAGGGGCTTCACACGGCGTAAATGTCGGTCTGCTTATTATTGATAAAGGCGCCTACAATGAAGAATTCTATACGATTTACGCACAAAATAATGTTAATGTACGAAAAAAGGGTCTTCGGGGGATTCTTCTTTTCGATATGGATAAAGAGCAAACCGAACCAAGAGCTAATCTACATGTGCCGTATGTGTCATTAGAGTATGTCGGAGAGGCCATGGATAAAATCCATCGTGCAGGATATTTTACCAAATAGTGCGTGTAAACTTCAATTACTTCGCATTAAACCTTTCCAGCCCCAACTGCCTTGCTTTTTTTCCAAACAGGCTGTCAATATCTTTCTCAAGAAGCGAGAACTGCTGAAACAAATATGGCGATATCTTGTACTTTTCAATAATATGCTTTGTAGGCTCAACATATTTCCTTATCGCGCCTTCAGACACCGAAAGCATAAGCTTTCCTCCACAGTAGCACTTCCCGATTAAAGGTACTCTGCGGTACTTTGCATTACAGGTTGCGCACCGAACTTTCTGCTCTGAAAACGTGCGCAAATTCCCCTTTATGTCGCGAAGAAAATGCTTTGAAATAACCAACTCAGCCACAGAATCCTTATTCACGGCAACTATCTTCTCTGCAAGACCGAGTTGTGCAGTAACTTTGTCCTTCATGCTGCCAAGCTCCACATACTTTGTCTTAATCGGCGCATCATTAACGTCGGCTGTGCCATGAGTGAACTTTATATGAAAGACCTCGGAAGTCTTTATTACATCTGCAACAAGGCGCGGCTTTTTTGTAAGTTCTGATATTGTTTTATAGTTCATGGTGTCTTCATAGAATTCAAGCGGGTATTCTGAAGAGATATCAACCCGCCATGCCTCATCATCCACTTCCTCAGGATTAAGCTTGCTTGTAAGGACGAGTGGCGCATCCATTGTCCTCCCCCCGCGCGTGTCCGGCAAAAACTTACGAGAGAAATTAAGCAATGCATCCATCAAAAGCATTATTGAGTCTTCGTCGCCATCACAGTTTCCTGCAACAATGCCCGAGCAAATAAGGTTGTGATGCATATCAACAGTTACATCGTAAACATATTTTTCCCTGTTTTCAATAAACTTCTTGCCCACTATCTTGTCAACAAACGAATCCCCTTCAAGAACTGCTCGCGCAGTGCCTTTCTTTGTGAGCCACTGCTCCAAAAGTGCTTTGGCGCGAACTTGCTTATCTTCGACAAACCCTATTGTCTCAATATATTTTCTGGCGTCATCACCATATAATCTTATTTTATACGAATGCAAAAATTTGGGCTTTCCGTAGAATTTTAAGATTAATTCGCTTTTTATTTCGCGGTTTTCTTCATAAATTGAATGTTTGATGCCCAAAAACATCAAAATTACTGAAACAGAATCAATGAGCCACTTATTAACCGAGGTAACATTGACTTCAAGAGTGCTTTGAATGGCGCAGGAGCCATCGCCTGAAAAATATCCTCTTAAAAGTGCGGCAAGTTTTTCTTTTGGCAAAGAATAAACAAAATTTGGAACTCGTTTGCTTCGCGCGTCCTTTCCAACTTCGAGATAATTAAATAATTCATAAACAAACCGCGAGCATATAGTAACTGCATTTCCGGACGTGTTTGGCGTCAAGCCAAAAACATCCTTTATTTTCGTTTCAAGATACGCTTTCACCCGCGCCTTAGTGGCAGTTATTGAAATCTGATGCGTATTTTTTTGATTTTTCTTTGTATATCCTTCGGCAAGATAAAAGCCCAGAATGCATAAAAAATCCTCGTTAAGAAGAATCTCGGGCTTTATAGATATAGAATCCCTTTTGCTTCCAAGAAAATATTTTTTGTTTTCGAATAGATTCTGGCTAAAATGCTCAACAATATCAAGCGGATAAAACTTTCGATAAACATAATTAGTGAGTGTTTTATAATTCATCCCAAGATTAGCGCTGATTTGCGACAAAATTGTTCCGTTGCCAAAAATCTGCTCTTCGGTTCTTACCATAACATTTCTGTTATTAACGACATCAAGCAAATCTATTTTCTCAACATCAGATGTAATCGGGTTTTCTATTTGCCACGGTATTAGGACTTCGGTCGCATCTTCGGCGCGTATTTTTTCACCGCATTTGTTCAATAACAGATGGTCTGGGGTAACAACTATTTTTCTTCCGCACTTAGTTTTAATCTCTAACAGGATTTGTGGAGCGGGATGTTTTGAAACATGCGTCATATCCGAAAGCTCGAATTTTTTGGTGAGTTTATTAAAAGCAAATGTTTTCAATCCAGCAATCGTTTTATATTCTGTTCCAAAAGCGTCTGTTTCAACCCCATCCGTAAGATTCGTCTCCACTAATTCGCGAATAGTTGATAATCTAAACTCTTTTCCATCATGTACAATAATTTTTTCGTTGCCAAAAAAACAATTCCTTCTTTTGCCAGCATGCCAGAATGGATGCGCATAACATACTTTTGAACGAGTAAAGCCTACAATTCTGCCCACTATGCCTGCAGATGTGTGTGGAGCAAGCCCTACAACCAGCTGACCCACCAAATCCTCTCTTGAGTTCATATTATAATACGGCGGAAGGCTGTAAAACTTTACAAGAAGCTCGTCGATAAACCTGCTGACATTCAGCATGTAATTTACTGATGAGAACTCTTCATTGTCGGATATGACAATATCCTGTACGCTCAGCTCAAGAATCTGATTCTCATTTTCAAGCGGTCTGCCCAAATAATCATTCACATAGCCTATGGATTTCAACTTTGCAACAGAAACGCCAAGCTCAGATGGCTTGAAGTGTGTCATTGAGATATCAGAAGCATCATATCGTGTAGTGCCGTCCTTATTCACGTAAAGCTCGTATTTTGTACGAAGAACGCCTTTTTCAAGATATTCCATGCTTCTCTCAGGGCCTGAAACTCCCCTAACGCCTTTGAATAGCTTTGGCAATTGAACAACTGAAATGTTTTTGAACGCCTCATCAAGTAGCTCTTTCAATTTAATAGTCATCTTACGATATTTTTTTGTAGGCTGGTTGCAGTGCATAGTTGCTTCAACAATGGAATTACATGACTGACAAATATTTCTCGGAGTTCCGCGCACATTGCATTTTGGGCACATAGAAAATACATTCTCAGCACCGCATGAAGTGCATTTAAAGACCGGAAATTCTGCAGTTACTTTTCCGGAGGAATACGCCTCCATGAGATTGCGCATTTTTCCGCCTTCAATGCCGCAGGGAAAAAGTATCTGAGGCTTGCCTTTCAAAAGTCGTTTTTCCGCCTTTTCTGGTCTGCCCATTCTTATGCCTATGCGCGTCAATCCCCGTTCACGCACCCTTATTCCTGCAAGTTTTGATACTGCAGACATGGCTGATGTTTCCTGCGCAATAGATGCTAAAATATCTGCAACATTCTCTTTTGTCGGCTTTCCAAGCGAATAATATGCTCCAAGCGATTTTCCGGACAATATTACTTTTTCATCTTTTACCGTACAAGGAGTACAAAGGATTTCAAGAATCCGAAATGATTCTGCCTTTGCAAGCGCAGCACGTTCGCCTTCAGCATCATTCTCGATTGTAGCTGTTGAAAACCATTGAATGAGTTCTTTCAATTCTCCGATTGACAAATCATGCCAAAAGAAATTGTACTCCGGATGAAGCGGTATTCCAAGCTCGCGCGCAATGTCGAAAGCCTCCGAAATCGTCGGCGGCTTTAAAGCATATTTTTCATAAGAATACTCTGAATTCTTTTCAGAAATTGCTTTTTTCAATTCCAGCAGCCACCATTCTTTGCAATAAGCCGAGGGCATCAACATATGATTGTTTGACACAAACTCGCCATATGGAACAACAATATCCCCTAAAGAAAGAATGGACTCAACAGATGTTTTGTGCTGTTTCACTTCCTCGCGCGTCCTTAGTTCAAGAATGGTTCCATTTCGAAGTTTTACTATCGGAGGATCTATTGTATCGCAAGGCGCACAAACAGTGGCCTTTCCAGGAAACTCTGTTGCAAGCTGAGTGCCTACTGCAATGAATTCTGTAAGCCACATCGTAGCAGGGTGCAAAGAAGTTGCTGCAAGCCCTCCTGTTCTTGAGCGGCCGTATCGTAATCTGAAACCGCCGCGTTTTGAAGGATGTGAGAATATCGGCCTTCCTGCAAGCACTTTTGAAAGATATGTGTCTTTAGGGGTATATTTTGCCGCATTCGGATTGTCTTTTAGCTCAACCTTTTTTGCAGCATGAATGCTGTTTTTCAGCTTTACAAAATCTGCAAGCCACAGCCAGTTTTTAAGATCGTATTCTTCAGGATATTTCTTCACCCTGCCAAGAACTTTCTCTGCCTTAAGCGGGATTCCGTCAAGAAGAATCAGGCACATCCCCCCACGAATTTTATTTGTTTCAACTCTTGGAAGATCCTTGCAGGTTGAGACTTCAAGCTCTTCTGTAGGGTCTCCAGTAATTTCTACAGGAACGTTTTTTATTATTGCGGTCATTTCCTCTTTTGTCGGATGATATTGCTTTGCAGTGACGCGCGTGTAATAATCCTCGACCTCGACAAAATACCGATTTATCTCTGCTTCTGTGGGCTTGTAAGCACCTATTTTCAGCGCCTTTCTTATGAAATCCGCTGCAAGAACAGAAACTGCTGAGGCGGTTCCTCCTGCAGACCTTATCGGGCCTGCGTAATAGACTGCAAGATAATCTGTTCCGTCATCATTCTTTTTGATAAGAACTTTTGAAATCCCCTCAAGAGGCGCAGTCACAACACCGAGTGTAAGATAGGCTACTGCAATGCGCAAACCGACCTCTGCGAATTTTTCTGCGGTTCCAAAATCTCCGTATTTTCCTATTGCAACATTCCTGCCGATAAGAAGCGCCACTCGCTCGTCATTTTTGCCGTACTTCCCCTCAAGCACCCGTATTCCTTCCTTCAACCCTGAACCAAAAAGCGTTGGAAAAAACGTAGAAACAAGGCCTTCGACTCTTGCCGCAAGGTCCTCTGCAAGAAGGATTTCAACAGTTGTCTCGGGATCTTTACCTTTTGCGCGAGCAGCTGTTGCAATAGAATATGCATTGTCAACCTCTTTTTGTATTGAGTCAAAATATTTTTGAGTCTGTGCATCAGTCTGCATAAGTGTATTGTGCAGATGAGATTTTTAAAAGAAAGGCTTGTAAGGATTATTAATTAATACTCCTTAGTGATGCAATGATAAATCATATTTATGAATCCGTTGGATCTTCGTATTCTAATTCGGGCATATCATACAATCTACCCAGCTCTATCGAAAATCTGAAAAAGGAATATCATTTTAAAAAAATCGGTGCGTCGATAAATCTCCAGAAGGTGGGATCTGTTAAAATCGGATCATCTGCTAACAATCTATACGCAATATTGCTTGAATTTTCAGACACAATTCCTTTTTCAATAACTAAAAAGGATGAAGTAACGTTGGACGCGTTTATGGATCTTAGAGGTAATGAAAACGTTATTGATGAATTAAAAAGAATATCGGAAGAAGAAATACATCAGAAAAGAATGGAACTTCAAGATAGTCTTGAAAAAAGATTTCAAAAAGTAGGTAGTATTCATGTCTCAAAACCTGAAGAAATATTAAAAAAACATATAGACGCTCATCTAACCGTCCCCTACTCTGTTTTAGGTGTTATAAGTGGCGTAATAATGATATATGGCGGCGAAACATTAGCTGAAAAAATACTTGGCGGTACTCTTGCCATTGGATCCCCCACAGCCACTACTTTGCTTGGAGAGGGCATATACAGTAGTGATAAAACGGTCATTCAAGTAGCATTGAACAATAAAGCCGATTCAGAAATAGAGTGCTTATTCAAATCCGCATACCCTGAAATGACACTATCTCTCTCGAAAAGAGAAATTGCCGCGCTTATCATTAAGGAAAGCGTTAGTGAAGGGAAAAAAATTTGAAAACACATACCAATCCATAAAACATATAAGGGCTAAAGACGCTTTCCACGATAAAGATATCTAAAATATGAAGCCCTGGGCGCGAATTTCACCGGTTCTGGGCAGACATGCGACCTCAACGAAGTTGAAGTCGCTCCTTCTTTCTTTTCCACCCGGACTTGTCTATTCTTTCTTGAAAAGAAAGAAAAGAAACCATGTTTTGAACGCACGACCTTTACCTTACCAAGGTAACGCTCCACCAGCTGAGCTACCAGGGCACTGACATAACTAGAGAATGAATCTTTTTATTAGTTTAAAAATTCACCCATAAGCCGCTGTTTAAATTATATATACTCGCGCATCGAATAGTAATGTATATTTGCAATTTGGTGATTTTCTGGGGAAAAAAGATGAGGTTGAAATTAAAGGCGATGATGACTATGAAATTGTAGCTCTTTCACCCATAAGGCGTCTTGAAAAACGGCTTGAAACAATGGAAAACACAAAGACTACAAACAATCTTGAAAAATTCATCGACAAAATGATGGACATGGTGGAACTAAACCAAAAGATCATTGAAGATATTGTCAGATCCAACCAGGCAACGCGCGAAGATATTGGAATACTTGTGGGAAAACTTGATTCTTTGCAGGCAAAAATATCGAGCTTTGTAGAGATGGTTCAAAGCGCTGCGGAGTCAGATGTTGCCCAGACCGCTGCCGAAAGTACAACAGAAACAATAAAGCCGCTAATAGACCGCCTCGAAACAATGAGCGACCAGACAAAGGAAACAAACGCCCAGCTAGTCGAAAGCCTCGGAAACATAGAAAAGCTTCTAAGAAAACAGCCTCAATCAACACTACCTACATCGCCGTCCAGCCAGACTGCTCGTGACATTCTTGCAAGGCGAGGCATAAGACCTCAAGAATAATTGGAGAATGAATTAAATGAGATCCGATCCAAAACATATGGAGCTCGTATTAATCGCTGCAATAATAACAGTAACCATTGTAACATTCGTGCTAATTTTAGCAGGCACTCTTTCAAATACGCCGCAAACAACTCTAATAAATGTGAGTCTGCTTATGATATTTGGCGGATTGCTGCTATTAAGCATCATAAGCCTTCAGATATATGACAAACTGATAGAAATTAATGAAACACTGAAAACGAGACATAAATGAATTCAGAAACAGTGCCTTTTAAGATTTATTAAGTTCTAGAAAAATATAAAACTGTGCCGCACAATGCAGGGGTAGCCAAGCGGTCAACGGCGGTGGACTCAAAAATATTGAGTTATAGACCAACACAGGCAATAACTTTAGGAAATCCACTCTCTTAGTGAGTTCGAGGGTTCAAAACAGTTTTCAGATAAATGAAAAAACTGTGAAAATCCCTTCTCCTGCATCACATTCTTGCATATAAAATAAAGAAATTACCTAAAATTTGCGCATCTCAACCGCAGTAAAGCTGCTGGGTATTAACCCAAACTGAAAAATAAAGACACAAAAGAGCCTAAGAATTATTTCTTTATTCCGCCAAGCTCGCTTTTTAATGAATCTAATTCACTGCGAAGGTCAATAAATTCGTCAGATGCTATAGATCCAGATATCTCAGGAACATGAAGCCCTTCAGGCGCAACAAGTTTCGATTCTATTTCTTCAATTTCTGCATCAATTTTGTCGAGCGCCACTTCCATGCGGGTAATAGCTTCAGACTTAAGCTTTTCTGCTTTTGCAAGTAAAGAAACCGTATCTGCTATGACCTTCATATCTCCTTTCGCTTCGGCAAGTTTTTTGCCGATTGCTGCATGCTCTTCAACCTTTACAAAAAGCTCGGTATCTATAGCGGATGATGCTCGTTCCTCAGGCTTTTTATATGGATTTACAGATACATAGGACCGTGGTTTTTCTGGAATCTGTGTATTTTTAACGGGCTTAGTTTCTTCAATTGGCTTTTCATCACTAAATGATTCTGTTTCCGAATCAAGGCCGACAATTGCGCGAAGTTTCTCTATTTCCATGTCGCTTAGCTTTTCATCCATAAACGTCAATATAAATATTTATTCACGTTACTATATATCCTTTATTCGCGACAGCCCCAAAATCATCCAAACTTTTGAAACATTTTGGCTTTAAATTTTTGAAAAATAAAATTAGTTTTGATGGACCTGTAGTCTAACGGATAGGACACGGCCTTGCGGAGGCTGAGATCCGGGTTCGATTCCCGGTGGGTTCGTTTTTAATCATCATGCAAGTTGTGTTTATTTTGTCGTCACAATCGGCTCGTCCGCTACAATTACTGTATGCTCTGCCTGAGATATGCAGCCACCAACAACTTCTTTTAACGGAGGATATGTGTGAAGCCCCCCTAAAGAAACAAGCTCACGAAGTCCGTTTTCTCGCAGCATTCCTTTGACACAAATTATGCTTCTCGATGAAAATGGCAAACCATTCAGCTTTTTTGCAAACAATTGTATGTTCCTTGCACTATCAGAACGGGGAGAAACATCCCGGATAAAACTAAAAATCATTGCGCGCGAAGTGTCCTTAACCTCGCCGGAGCCATCTGTTGCAAAGGGTTCTATTGCGATTACATCACCTTCATTCAGAATGGCTTTTGAAGTATTCATGACATTGGGGATGCTGGGCGCTCCATGAATTATGTATTTTCCAAGATAATGCCCTGTAAGGTTTGCTATCGGAAAGAACCCTGATTTTCGTATTGTGGCCTCAATAATTCCTGAAAGTTCAAATATTTTTGCGCCAGGGCGCACGACAGAAATAGCAGCCTGGAGCGCAGATTTTGATGCATCAACAAGATCAAGTTTCTTTTTATCGCTGCCAAGGTAAATTGTTACAGCAGTGTCTGCGATATATCCCTCAACATGCACTCCGAGGTCTATCTTCACCATGTCGCCTTCTTGAAAAACTTTTGAATCATTGTCTATTGGAGTGTAATGCGCTGCGATTTCATTCAATGAGATATTTGCAGGAAACGCCAGTTCCCCGCCAAGTGCCGTTATTTCCGATTCTATTTTTTCTGCAGCATCAAGCAATTTTGCGCCGGAAACAATCCATTTTTTTGATTTTTCACGGACTTGGGAGGCTATTTTTCCGGCGCGCATATAACAATCAAGAGTCTGTGTATCCATACAATCACTAAAGGTATATAATATTATATGACACTATAACTTTTATGAGCTTTAAATTTCTGTTATTCATACTCATTCTTCTTTCTCCGATTACAAATGCCGAAATAACCATAAACGAAATAATGTACGCGCCAAACAGCAACTGGGGTGGAGAAAATAATGAGTGGATAGAATTGTTTAATAACGGCATAGAAGATGCAAGCATCGCAAACTGGACAATCGATGAAAAAACAATACCTTACGCCATCGTTCCGGCGCAAGGATATTTAATCCTTGCAAAAAACACAACAAAATTCATAGAAGTATACGGCCGATCGTCTGTCCGCGTACCGTTTACGCTTTCAAACAGTGGAAAGGCGCTGTACTTAAAAACAGCTGGCGGCTCAACAATAGATTCCTTCGAGTATACAGAATACGCCACTAGCGAGATGGCCAAAAACAACAACCGCACACTTGAACGAAATACAACAATCTGGCTTGAAAGCGCTGGGGTTGGTGGAACTCCGGGAGAGCAAAACAGCATATCATTCAACGCGCCTCCGGTTCAAACTCCAATGAATGAAACGAAAAACACAACAAATACAACACCATCCACAAATACTCAAGAAAATGACAGTGATATCCCGAACACGCAACAAAATCAGGAATCAGAAAATCCAATGAGCCTCGAAATACTTGTCGCGCCGGATACAATGAACTTCGGCGGATATTCCACGATTCGTGCAAAATTCAATTCAGGAAACCGAGACTTCGAAACAGTGCGCTTTGTAGCATACATCTATAAGCCGTCGTGGATTTTGCGCGACCTGAATGGCAACGGAACAACGCTGCGAAATTCGCCATATAATTCAAATGCTGCTGCAGAAGTTCGAGAAATTTCCGCAGACGAAACATATTATCTCGTACTCCCGATTTTTCTAAAATGCAACACAGAAGGATATGCTGATGCCACCTATACAGCCCGGCTGCGCGCTTATACTTATGAAAACGACGAATGGAAGGCGCTAACAGAAAGCGACATAAATATTTTTGTCAGTGGAGAAAGCGAATCTTGCAAAAAAGAAATTGGAAAAGAAACCTCGTGCATAAATAAAACAATTGAAAAAAACTGCACTGAAAAAACAAAAATATTGCGCGAATATGCGCTTGAAATCAACATCACTCACCCGGAAATTATTTTTGCCGGCGAAAATTTCACTACAACGGTTTTTCTAAAAAACAATGGCGAAAAATTGCGCGACATTGAAATATACTCATACATGTACGAGCATAGCACAATAATATCAAGCGGATTTGATGGCACAAAATGGGGCAATACAAGAACTGCGAACTCGAGAAAAGTAACGCTTTCAGCAAACGATTCCATAACAATTGAACTTTTGAATCGGGCAAAAGAAAATGCAAGCACGGAAAAGTACACCTATAAGGTAGTTTTTGCTGATTTGGCGGACGATAAAAAATCAGAGGAACGAATATCTCTGATTGAGCTTGATGCGCGCAATGCATCTGAAACTAACGGCTTAAAAAACGAAACGCTTTCAAACATGACCGAAATAGAAAATAAAATTACCGGGAATATGCTTGCGAAAAACGCAGTACCGAAAAAGCTTTCGCTTTTTGACAGAATAATATATAAAATAAAAAGCTGGCTAATTTAACAAATTATTAAAGTATCTCTAAAGATGATTATGGCAACTCTGCAAAATTTGGAAAAAGAAATAGAAAAACTAAAGGAACGAAACATCCGTGTTGAAGCCGACAAAGCATGGGAAACAAGCTATTCGCGGCGAATGCTTCTTATGGTGTATACGTATCTTGCAGTTGGTTTTTATCTAAGCGCGACGTATCTTGCAGTTGGTTTTTATCTAAGCGCGATAAAAATCGCTAGTCCCTGGATGAATGCGATAGTCCCTACAGTCGGATTATGCTTTCAACGCTGACGATGCCGTTTTTCAAGAAATTGTGGTTAAAACACAAATACGAGAGATAATAGCCCTTTTTAAAGATGGAAAAACAATAAGAATTATCGAGCGAGTTCAAAAACATTTGATAAATATATACATAAAAAATATATACGTATTCTAGTGTCTTTTGGATTCCCGTATCCTCGCGCGTTCGTGCCCGGATATATGAAAACAAAAAAGGCGTAATTAATGAAATTCGAAGAATTGAACCTTAAACCCCTTATTCTGAAAAAGATTAAAGAAGAAGGGTTTTTGGAACCGACAGAAATACAAGAAAAATGCATTCCCGAAATAAAAAAAGGACGGGATGTTGTAGGCCAGGCAATGACTGGATCGGGCAAAACAGTAGCGTTCTGCATACCGATTATAGAGGCCGTATCTCCCGGAAGAGGAGTTCAGGCGCTTATTCTTACACCTACAAGAGAATTGTGCGTGCAGGTATCCGACACATTCCATAAATTCGGCCGCGAGATGAACGTACACACAACCGCAATATATGGCGGCGTCGGGATGGAGCCGCAATATCATGCGCTGAAGCGCGCTGATGTTGTCATAGCAACTCCTGGAAGGCTGATGGACCATATGCGCAGAAATTCGATAAAATTAGCCGGTCTGAGATATCTTGTGCTTGATGAAATGGACAAAATGCTCGATATGGGTTTTGTCGATGATGTTGACACCATTGTCAGAAATATTCCGAAAAATAGGCAGACTATGCTTTTCAGCGCGACAATGCCGCAAAGCATAAATTCGCTGATTCACAAATATCTGAATTCACCGCAAATTCTGCGGGCGCAGACAAAGGTTGACAAAAGCCTCCTGAAGCAGATATATTATGTTGTCGAGCAACATGAAAAATTCTCGCTTCTTGTGCATTTATTGAAGCACAAAACAAGCGGTTTTGCAATGGTCTTCTGCGGAACAAGGCATCAGGTTGATGCGATTACCCGGAATCTGCAGAAAAACAGCATAAATTCAATGGCAATACATGGCGGCCTGACTCAAAACAGGCGAATGCATGCGCTTGAATCTCTGAAAAAAGCCAGCATTGATGTTCTTGTCGCAACAGATGTTGCTGCACGAGGGCTTGACATACAGAACGTAACGCACGTTTACAATTTCGACGCCCCGAAAACTCCTGATGAATACACGCACCGCGTCGGAAGAACTGCAAGAGCTGGAAAAGCAGGCGATGCAATAACGCTTTTATCTCATCGGGATTTTGAAAATTTCGACCGAGTCCTGCGCGATAAAACCCTTGAAGTCAGAAAAGAAGAGCTGCCGAAATTCGAGCGCATCCATTTCAAAGCGCGCGAAGATACTTTTGTAAGAAGCGGTGGACGAGATTTTCGTGGCGGAGGGCGTGAAAGCCAAGGCCCGAGAAAAAGCTTTGGCGCGCCCAAATTCCAGAAAAGAGTAAGATGGAAAGACGGATAATCACCATCTATGATTCGGATTTCTTGGTATTATCAGCCATGCGATTAAATACAATAATACGCCCGATCCGCCTGCAAACGTCAAAATAACCCATATCAGACGGATAGGAACCGGATCCACGCCCAAATATTCTGCAAGCCCGCCGCAAACGCCGCCGATAATCCTGTCGTTGCCGGAGCGATAAAGCCTTTTTACCCCATTGCTTGGAATATGATGCAATTCCGTTTCTGCACTTCTGCGATGGGGTTTTGTAATGTACTCCTGAATAATGAGCTGCATCAAAAGAAGAAAATACCCTAAAAGCAAAAAGAACCAAAAGATTCCTACCAGATTCACTTTCACATATTGCGCGAGCACATAAATCACAGGGCTTACGATCATCCCGCCATCAACGAGCATTATGCTTGAAGCAATCCAGAAAAACACAGCTATTCCGAATGCAGCAGAAAGCGGAGAGACAAGCAGATGCCCGGTTCTACAGCATCTTGAAAAATATGTAAGAAGTGATGAAAAAATCAAAATAAGAATGAATATACCGATGTTCAAAAGAAAAAAATCATGCATCGCATAAAGTATTGCACTCCCTGTTCGTTGCGCAAGAAATTCAAGTGCCCAGATGCAGACTGCCAATCCCACGATGCCAATGATTATTGAAAAAATGAGCTCGATAGCGCCAAAGGGGTGATAATCCCTGCCGCAGCATTCATTACTATGTTTCTCTATTCTTTCCCCGAATGCTTTGCCATGTTTTTCGAATCGTTTCCCAAACTCTTCGCCGCGTTCACCTAATTTTTTTCCAAGAGCTTCAGCCTCTTCGCCGAAATGCTTTACCTGCTTCTCGAATTTCTTTTTGCGGGATTCGCGCGACATGGCTGCTTTTTGTTTTGCCTTGCGCGGCTTCTTTTTTGGCATATGGTTTATTTTGCGCGCGGGAACTTATATAGAAAAATCATATAAAATGTTCGGCAGGAGACGACACTATTAAAACATTTGCAATTCTGACGAATTAATGAATTAATAAATATCTCATCCATAGATGATTATGGGGATTTTAGAAAAAATCAAAGAGATCTGGAAAAATATAGGCACATCTAAAAAATCTGTAAGGATATTGGATTTGATAACAATAGTGAGTTTTATTTTGATTTTCTACGGATTTAATGAAAGCAAAAAATCAGAGGAAAACATAATCAATAATGTTAATTCATCAACATCAACAATTACTTTAGGGCAGAAAGAGATTAAAGAACTAATGCTTACCGATAAGATATCCGACTGGAATGTAAATAGTTGTCCCGACATCGTCGATAATCTTAAAACAAAATTTCCGGAATTAACTTGTTTATCTCCGATAAAGACGGAATATTGCGCATCCCAGCCCACCATTGAAAATAGTACCCTTCTTATCGATGGTTGTGATATAGCATATAAAAAAATAGATCTTCCGGATTCGGGATATGCGATTAGGATTCGCTTCAAATCATCATGGAACGCAAATATCGACTCAATACATTATCTATTTGATAATATTGGCGGGGATAATCCTGAGAGGAACAGAATCTCACTATATGTTCAAAATGGTTATTTGAAGTATTCTATTCTTAATGAATACGGAACTGAAGAACATATGATGAAACTGAAGTTAGAAAATAACTCTGCATGGAACGAAAAGGAGTTTAATACCATTGAAATTGGATGGGTTAAAGATCAAAACCGAATGTTTTTAGAAGTAAATGGAAATGAATACAATAAGGTAGTTGGAAATATTAGCCTAAATACATCAAATTCTATTATGTTCCTAGGTTCTGCTATTTTTGGAAACTATCAAGCAGATGGGTATTTCGATTACTGGTTTGTGAGAAAGTACATTTATCCAGAACCGACAGTTTCAATAGGTGCAGAGCAAAGAATATCGTAAATCTACAGAATTATTATTGCCCGCGAACATCAATGTAATAATAACGTCGTTATTGTTTTGACAGCTTGTATCTAACTGTCATACACACACCAACTTATTTCGCCCCCCCCCCAACTTCCCATCCCCTCCTGCTTTGCGCGCCCACCTTCAAACCAGCCGTATGCCGTCGCGCTTTACCTGCTCCACTACGCCGCCTGTGGTTTTTTCAAATTCAATTTCTGTGAAAAAATGCGGCTGTATCTCGCGCCCGAATCTAATCTCTGCGCGCTCGCCTATTTTTTCAAGCAGTATTCTTTCTTTTGCCGAAAGCTCCTTTTCAGTAATTATCGCCATATCCACATCAGAATCCGCCCTGTACGAGCTTTTTACAATCGAGCCGAACACATATATTGCGGATATCTCGACGGAATCCGTTGCCTGCCGCACATACTCCCTAAGAATCATTGCGATTTTCGGGCTCATGTTGTTCAGGTCTTTTCGCTCGCTCTGGATTATTTCAGCGGCCATGCGCGCGTATTTATTTGCCATATTCATGCGGTAATATGTTTTATTTCCTGATTTTTCATAATCAACTATGCTGTTATGAAGAAGGATTTCCATCGACCGGAAAATGGCGTTTCCGCCAAGCTTTGTTATTTCTTTTATCTCTTCTTTTGTAACGCCCTGTCCCGGAGCTTGCGCAAGAACAACTAGCGCGCGCCACACCGCCTTTGACCCGAAAACAATATCAACCAGCATTGAGCAGCCCCTCCATGATTTTTATGAACGGCTCTGCGATATTTGCAATGAACCAAAGCGCTTTCTTTGAATAATCGATATTTTTAGACGATGTCTGCTCGGAATAATATTGCGCTTTCCCGCGCTCCTTTTTTCCAGTTATGAGCAGATACGGCACCGAATCGGGTTCAACGCCGGCTATTTCATCCTCTGCTTTTTCAAGAAGTTTTATGACTTTTTCTTTCTCCTCTTTTTGCTCAAAAACATTTTTCAGTTCATCAATAGTTTGCCTGTGGGTTTCGGATCCGGAAATCTTGAGGTTATGAATATTTCCAAGATAAAGCTTTGCAATATCATGCATCGCATAGTAACTGCAAATTATCGCCCAGCGCGGATGTTCTTTAATAATTTTTTCTGCCAGCCGAAAATCATCCTTATACGCAAATTCATGAAACTCAAGCCATATCTTTCGCTCAACTTCTGTAAGATTTGTCATTTTTAATCATTCCTCCATTACAATGGATTAAAATCATCTCGCTTTGCTCGAAGCTTTTAAACCTTCGTTCAAAAAGCTTGAAATTGGCCTTTATGCCATGCAATTTCATGAGTATATCACTTTTATGATATTATATTCGCTTATTTATATAGTTTATCACTTTTATGATGAATTTGCATCACTTTTTGTGCAGACGTGCGTTCCAATAATCGCTTATATTTCTTTTCGCAGTATAATAATTTCGCCGATATTTTTATCGCGCTTTTTTTCAATCTCCTTATAGCCGAGCTTTTTGTAAAACTTGTCTGCGGTTATACTTGACGGCAGCTCGACAAAGGAATATCCTCTGTTCTTAACTATTTTTTCGGCATGTGCCATCAGTCTTGTGCCGATTCCAATTCCATGAAAGGTTGGATTGACAAAAAGATTAAAGACGTGGTTATTTTCTATGCCGACAATCCCGAAAATTTTCGCGTTTTCCGCTGCTACAAAGATTGCTCTTTTTTTAGAAGCATCAATTAATCTTTTTGGAGAATACTCATCACACAGATATTGAATTGCTGATGGGGGATAATCTTTGCTGTTGACTTCAACCAACGCTTTTCTGATAAGATTTGAAACTTTTCGCGCGTCTTCTTTTTTGAATTTCCTAATCATCACTTCTTCCCCCAGCTTCCAAGCCCCTTCTGCTTTGCGCGCCCGAGTAAATCGTCTTCTGTCACGCCGAAAATGTGCAAGACGCGCAATGCTGCAGGCACAATCTGGTTGTTGATGTAATACTCCGGGTCGTAATTCTTTGCGTATTCAGTCAATTCCGCGCGATCGCTGATAGAACCGCTTCCTTTTGTAATGACGTATTCGATTGTCTCGCCGACCCGAATTTCTTTGCCGCGCGCGTTTGCCTTCTCAACCGCTGCAACATGCGGGCCGCGCTGGACATAATGCTTGAGTTGCCGCGTAAGCTGCGTATAGACGCGCAACTCAGTCAAAGGCACTTTCTCAAGCTTTACTTCCTGCACGATTTTTTTAACATACTCGACAGCTTCTTTCTGCCGTTTATTCAGAACCAAGTCAAGCACTTTTTCTTGAGTATCTTTTGCAAGCCTTGACCAGTCCCTGCGCACTTTTTCAAATCCGCGAATTGTGATATTGCCGTCTTTGTCTATCAGAGCATATCGCTTTTTCGCCCCACCCTCGCCGGCTTTCTTTGAAACAAAAATTCCGCGCACATAAATTCCCTGCAAATCAAGCTCCATTATTCCAGGAAGTGTTGCATTCACTTTCTGCAAAAAATTATGCGCCTCAACTTCTGTATTTTTGTCGATGCGCAAAAATAAAGAATCCGTATCGCCATATAGCGCTTCAAAACCCTGCTCCTCTGCCATTGCAATGACATTCTGTATATAGTTTCTGCCGAATGCAGTGACTGCTGACGCACATTCCCTATTATACCATCGCGAGCCGGCAAAGCCAAGATACCCGTACATTGCGTTGCTGACTGTCTTTACCGCGAACTGGCGCGCATTCAGTTCGGCATAATCGCGGCTTTTCTTATCATGGAATTTCATCTTTTCCTTTATGTGCTTTCTTTCCTGGAAAAGGTCTAAAAGAATTTCCGGAATAAACCCTTTTGTATTTGTACAAAAATGGCTTCTGCTTCCAGGAATTTTATTTTCCTGCCGGTCCTTACAGCACGAACAATTCAGCGTCTCAGGATCTATGTTGTGTGAGACAATTATGCTTGGATACAATCCCCGAAAGTCAAACACGGCAATATTTTCATGCATCCCTGCTTTCGGCTCTTTGACAAAGCCGCCGGCAAACTGCTCCATATCCTTTCGGTCTCCGATTTCCTCTGACGATGGCCGATTCGGCACAACCACATTCATCTGCGATGCTTTTTTTATTGCATAGCTTTCAACAAGCTGGCCGTAAGTCATTCGTGACGCATCGCTTGGCAATTGAGCAGTGAGATTTGACAGCTCAAAAATATTCGGCATTATCCGGTCTGCAAGCTTTAATGTAAGCAGTGAATCCTGCATGCAATAATCCGCAAGCTCGTGAAGCCGCGTCTTCTGTGTCCAGGCATCTTTCAGCTCATCCCAGGTGAATCCTTTTTTCCCTTCACCGACTAATTCCATTGCCACACTATCAAGGGATAGCGTTTCAGAACTCATTGCCGGGGACATCACCCGGGAGATGAAATTGAAAAGGTCTATATGCGGCATGCCTTTAAGAGTTGCGGCCTTTATTCTTCCTTTTTTCTGAAAGGAGAGTGGATTACCGTTCCTGCCGGAAATGATTTTCTCCTTAAGGTCTTTTGCTCTGGAATCAAGCACAACAAAATCAAACCCGTCGCCATTATACGTAACTATGAAGTCGGGGTCAATAGATTTTATCTCTGAAAAAAGCGTTGACATAAGCTCTTTTTCTGATTTGACAAAAATTTCTTTTTCAAATCCGTTTTTCTCATAGCTTATGACCTTTGCGCGCCCGGCAGATGATGCAAAACTCGCCATGATTATCTTCTGTTTTTTATCCTCGTCAATTGTTTCAAGATCAAATGCAACTGTCTTTAATCCATTATGAAATGATTCTGTTTTTGATGCAGAAACGTTTTTTGCTAGAATAACAATATCTGCAGAATATCCAAAACGTTCTGCATTTTCCTTCTGCAATACCTCTGTTCCTTCTGCACAAACCCATGTAAGTGGCGCTATTTTTTTGTCAAGAAAATACCGCTTGTAAAAGGATATATCATATTCGCGCACTTCTGCTATTTTTTTTGACACTATCGGATTAGTTTTTACAATAGATTTCAGATGCGGTATGTGTGCGGGAATGTTTGCAAAAACTTTCAAGATATGGCGCTTGTCAAGACCAACAGTTTTCTCAGAAACATCAACAGATTTTACAGAAATGTCCCCGCCAGAAACAGCAGTTTCATCGCCGCCATTTGCGGTTTCATCAAACACTCTTTCAGGAGTTCCTTTCACAATTATTTTTTCAATAGCTGATTTCAACAAAAGCAAATCCTCGGTCGTTAGCCCCGGCCTTGGCACAACATAAAAATAAGGATAGAATGAGTTGTCAAGAACTATTGCAGACTTTCCTTCATGCGTCCTTCCGTAAAGCCTGACATGCGGCTTTCCATCTAGCACAACATAATCTGCGTCGATTACGAAAATATCAAATACCATACATATATTTGCACTCAAAGAATTAAATGCCTGATTCATTCTTTTTCGCCATGTATTGCCTTTGCAAATTCCATTGTTCTTGCAAGCGGATCTGCCGCATCCTCTATTTTTGTCCCAATGTGAATGCAATCGGCACCGACCTCAATCAACGCCTTTGCCTGTTCTGGTGTTTTGACGCCACCAGCAATCACTATTACAAGATCCGTCGCCTTTCGTATTGCGGTCACAACCTCAAGCGGAACATGAACCGAGGCACCTGAACCTGATTCCAGAATCACAAAACGCATACCCATGCACTCTGCTGCCAAAGCATATGCAACAGCCACATCCGGCTTGTCGCGCGGAATAAGGTTTGCCTCACTCACCCAGCCGACGGTCTGGCCAGGCTCAAATATCAGGTATGCTGTCGGAATCGCCTCTACATTATGCTTTCTGATGAATGGCGCACCCACGGCCTGCACTCCGGAAATCCAGTACGGATTCTCCGAATTCAAAACAGTCATAAAATATATCGAATCGGCATGCTTTGTAAGCGCTGTCGCATTACCTGTAAAAAGATGAAGCGGCAAAGAACAAGTTTCCTTTATTCCCTTTCCGCAGAGATCTATCAGCGCCTCGGTTCCCATAGACCCCCCAAGCATTAGTATATCCGCTCCGCCTTTTTGAAGCATCTTGGCAAGTTCAACTGTTTTTTCGGGCGCGTATTTGCCGGGATCAAGAAGACCCATGAACACTCCCCTGCCTTTGGCGCGTATGTCTCTGATATGCTGCTCAACGCTGCCTTTAAAAGTATGTGATTTATTGCCATTCATAAGTTTTTGTTGTAGCCGAAGGTTTAAAAACGCAAAGATTCAATATTTTGTATGCGAAACTTGGCATTGATTATGCCAAGCTTTTCATTTTGAGGCCGTAGAGCCCTCAAAAGCTTGACACGAAGTCCTCTCGTTTTCCCTTGAGGCTTTACAATCATCAAATTGTAAATGGCATGATTTTTTCGATATGTATGGTGGCTCAAAAATGAAAATTCTGATAACCGGAGGCGCGGGTTTCCTTGGAAGGCGGATTGCAAAAGAGGCAAAAAGGCGCGGCGCAGATGTTGCTGTTTTTACCCGAAATTCCGATAAAGAGCTTGAATCTCTTGGCATAAAGATAATTGCCGGAGATATCATGAGCCGCGAACAATTAAAGCGCGCGTTTGCCGGCTATGATGTCGTATACCACCTTGCTGCAGAAATTGATGAATCATCTAAGGATTTGTGGAACATTAATGTTGAAGGCACGCGAAACGTGGTCCGGGCATGCAAAGCGTCCGGAATAAAGCGGCTGATTTTCGCATCATCTATTGGCGTTCTTGGAGGATCGCAGGTGCAGCTTACAGAAGATTCGCCTCATGCTCCTGAAACCGCATACGAAAAAACAAAAGCTGCTGCGGAAAAACTAGTTGTTGCTTCCGGAATTCCATACACTATTGTACGCATGCCGCCGATTGTCGGCCCAAACAAGACGTGGCAAAAAATATTTGATGCTGCAAAAAAAGAATATCCAATTATCGGCTCCGGAGAAAATTACTGGGCTCTAGTATATATCGATGATGCTATTGAAGCGCTTCTCAAAATGCTTCGCCAGATAGCAAAAAACCAGGTATACAATATTGCGGAAGCAGAACCTCATAAATACAACGAAGTCTATTTCACAATCACGCGCGTACTTGTTTGCCCTGCGCCCGAGAAGCACATGCCCGTATGGATTGCAATAATTGGGGCTTTTTTCTACGAATTAAAATGCAAACTCGCGCATAAAAAACCAAGCGTCACACTAATGATGGCAAGCATCAAGCGGCTTACAAGCAACCGCATCGTTAGCATAGAAAAGGCTAAGCGCGACCTTGATTATTCGCCGAAATACACGCTTAAGGATGCGATGAGTAAAACTGCGGAAGGGCTGGAAAAAATATAAGAAGCAAAATAAATCTCCAAAAAGATTATTGGCATAAATAATCGCTGCCACGCAATTCTTGCATGTTCAAAATTGCCTTTGAAATATGTTCCTGAGTGCCGATGTCGGGTCGGTGATATATTGCTCCTCGGACTCCTGAAAAACCGGCCTCTGCATTTTTTTCTGCCGCACCAAGATTGTCTCCCACACCCAAAAATCCAAATGCCCTTGATTTTGTCAGATATAAGTTTTCGCCGCTTTCATAGACATTTGCATAAATTAATTGCGAATTGCCGGGCTTCTGGATGATTATAGCCCGATCAACAACTGGGTTTCCCGGATATCCTTCGGGAACGCCATATTTGAAAACAGTTGCCTGTTTTTTGAATTTTACGTTTTCTTTATTGAGCTTTCCATTCACAATCGCATTGAAAACATCAAGAATATCATTTTTAAGAAGCGGAAGAACATTGATAATTTCGGAATCTCCGCCGCGGGCATTGAATTCGATGACTGAAATCCCTTTTGCAGCGGCCATGAACTGACCGTATAGAATCCCCTGATACGGAATGCTTGTTTCTTTCTTTATCGCACCGGCAGTATCAGCCATTATTTTTTTGGCACCATCATAATCCGCTTGCGTCATGAACGGCAAAATGTCTTTTGAATCATTATATGAACCCATGCCGCCGGTGTTCGGGCCTTTTTCCCGGGCACGCTTCTCATCCTGAACCGCAGGCCCAAAAGCAAGAGTATCCCCGTCGACAAATGCCTGAAGAGTAAATTCCTCGCCGCGCAGCCTTTCTTCAATCACCAGATCAGATTTTTTCAAAACTTCCGCGGCATACTTTTTTGCGCCGCCAATATCAAAATGATCCGGAAAAAGGCGAACGCCTTTGCCGCCTGTCAAGCCTGCCGGTTTTATGACCGGGTCAATATCCTGCGAAATCAATTCATCGATGTACGCTCCAACATCAAATGCGGTGTTTTCATTTTTTCTGAAAATGCAATACTGCGGATTTCCCGGAATGTGGTGCTTCTCCATTATGGATTCTCTGGCCCATGGCTTGTTTGTTTCAATCTGCGCAGCAAGCTTTTTCGGCCCCACTGTCGGAATGCCTGCATCCCAAAGCAAATCAGATATGCTTGCTGCAAGCGAAGTTTCGCCGCCAATGACTGCAAGCTCAATTTTTTTCTTCTCTGCATAATCAACAATTCCGCAATCATCTTCAGAAATAATCTTAAAGCCTTTGCATAATTTCGAAATGCCCGGATTCCTTTTGCTCATCGCTGCATAAAGTTCCGGTTCATTATAACTGCTAGAAATCACTTTGGCAAATTCGTGCTCCCGCCCTCCGCTTCCAACCAGGAGAACTTTCATGCATATCACCTCAGATCATTTCATCTTCCCAACCATAAAGCAATGGTCCTTTTCAAGAGGATCAAGTTCTATCTGTTCAAGAATATTAAACATCTTTGAAAGCTTCGCGCGCTCTTCTGCATAAATCTGCTGCGGCTTTTTTGCGACATTTATGCTTCGCGCCTTTACTGCAATCATCATCCAGCCCTGCGGCTTAAGGAAGACTTTTGCATTGCGCATAATGATTTCAGACTGGTCCGGCTGGGCAACGTCGCAGTAAACCAGATCGACTTTCTCAACAATCTGCGCGTAATTCTCAGGCATCCTTGCATCATCAAGAATCGGCGCGATATTTTTCCTCTGCCTTGCAAGCGGAATTAAATCGCGCATAGAGCGGCCTGAAAATTCTACGGCATAAATTATTCCGTTGCGCTCAACAATGTCAGAAATATGACTCGGCGTTGTTCCTGTGCTTGCGCCAAGATAAAGTATCTTCATTCCTTTTTTTATCGGAAAGTTCTTCAGGCCCTTGACAAGCGCCGCCCCGAGCTTTGAGCTAGTGGGGTCCCAGACGCGCCATTCCTCCTTTCCCTTTCGCATAATGCGCTCTCCGTAGACTTTTTTTCCGTTCACAAGATTTTTTGTCGCATAGTCGCGCCCGAATTTTTGCATCATAAAATCATTTCCCTCGCTTCATTTTCGAAAGTTCTGCATCAAGCTCTCTTTTGTATTCCGCACCCACTGGCTTGCCTTTGTAAAAATCAACTTTTATCGCCATCGACAGCTTTGATGCAAGAAGGCGCGCCATTTTCCCTTTCCTCTCAAACGGCGCCTGCTGAACATAATTTGTCTGGAACAGTATGCCGTATTTCGGCGACTTTCCGCCGGTTACGAGATGGCGGAACAGCGCTTTTTCCGCGCCAAGAATCTGAATTGTAGATGACGGGAATTTGGCAAGCTTAACAAGCGAGCCGGCAATAGCCAGGAGCCTTGCCGCAATCACGCTTCCAATAATAGCCGTTGTATTCGGCATGATTTCTTTTAATCGCGACTCGACATATCCCTCTATTGATTTTCTCTGTGCATACATTGCCTGAAGCGACTTCGCAAGGCTTTGCATCTGCAGAAGGTCTTTCTTTTCTATATCCGCGCCTATAGTCTCTGAAACATCAATTCCTTTGACATCTTTGCGGTAAAGCTCATCAGCAACATAACTTACCATTTGCTCGCTGTCCTGCATCTTTTCAAGAAGCTCAGGAAAGTAATATCCATACCACTCGCGCAGGCGTATTGAAAGCAGATTAGTGGTTTTATCCAGCTCGTCAATCGCATTCACTGCCTGTATGACCAGCTTGTCGTTTGAGAAGTCCGAAACCATCTTTTTTGCGGATAATTCGAGCGCAATAGAAGAAACAAATTCGAAAAGCATATCCCTTGACGCGATTCCGCTTTTTGATGCTATTGTTTCAAGGTTCCTGCGCAGGTATTCGCCGGCAGGATTCGGAAATTCGTGCTCATATCCTTCCTTTCTCTGCTCAAAAACGATTTTATCTGCCGCAATTTGCGAAAGAAGCTTTTTTTCGGCGTCGGTTACCGCGTATTCTGAGCATGCGTGCATGCTTTCAGCGGCTTTTGCGCGGTCAAAAAGGACGTGCCCAATCTCCTTGCCAGATGCATCAACTACAAATACGCCAAGCGCGCAATACGAAACAAAAATCATGAAAACCACAATACCTTAATACACTCCATATATAACTATTTTCAAGTTTTTAATGCAGTGCCTAAAAACTATCACACACCATTAGTGCTTTAAATAGCTTTAAAAATGTATTAGTCAATAAATATGAGAGATACTTATGGGAAGAATCAAGCAAAAATTCATAAAAAACAGGGCCTTTGAGCTTGTCTGCGAACACGAGAAATTCACCACGGATTTCAAAAAGAACAAGGAAATCCTGCCTGAATTCGCGGATGTAAAGAACAAAAAAACAAAGAACAAGCTCGTGGGTTACATAACTAGGCTTGAAAAACAGAAAAAAAGGTATTGATTCTTGTCAGTGGCATAAGCGCCATACCGCACAGATTAAAGTATTTAACTTTTGAAGGGTAAAATAATCTGTGAATTGATGATACCTGAAGAATCCAAAAATCTGGTTCTTGACGAAAGCGCAAAAACAGTAAAAATCACGCTGAATCCGCGGCTTTATCCGCAGACTGTTGTGATGCGCGCAGCCTACCGTTTCACCGATGATTTCGACGTTATTGTTGACGGAGATCCTCTGTCAAGCATATTCGTAACGCTAAAGGTCAAGGCAGAAGATGTGGAAAGCACAACGCGTAAAGATTTGGAACAGCTTGAAAATGCTTTTTTCTCCGAGCTCATCCATGCAAATGTCGAAGAGACTCAGTCGCGCAGGTATGCTGATACAAGAAACGCGCTGATAGGGGCTGCGCTGAGGAACTTAATGGTCCAGGCAACACCGGAAAAGATTGAGAATATCGGAAAAAAACAAAAAACAACTGACGAAGAAAGTGCTTTTGATAAAATTTACAAATACATGCCAAAACAGAATTGTGGAAAATGCGGCGCAGATTGTGAAAAAACCGCAAAAAAAATACTTACAGGTGCTGCGAATCCAAATACATGTTTTCATCTGAAAAGGGCAGAATTTTCTGTGGTGCGAGAAGGGCTTGAAAATGCGCTTATTGCGCTAAAAAACAATAATGATTGCTATGAGCTTAATAAGAAAGACGAAAAATGCTGATTCCATTCTGGCAAATGGTGCCTGTCAAACCGCAGAGCATGGCAAAACAGATTATATTCTTATAGGCATCAACAGAATTTGCGATAATGACTGCCTATTCTGCACAGATAACGAAAGCCATCCGGAATTAAACACAGATGCTAATGGCGTTATCAAAAGAATCGATTCACTAAATATTAAAAAATACCGCACAATAATACTCTCTGGCGGAGAGCCTGCAGAACAAGAAGGAATATCGGGAATAATATCACACTTAACTAGAGAGGGTCATACGGTTCAGATAATCACAAACGCAAGAAAATTTTCAGATAATATATTTTCAAAAAATGTTGCGGATTCTGGCCTGAAAACCGCAATTACTGAAATACATTCTTCGATTCCCGAGGTACATGACTACATCACGCAAAGGCCCGGAAGCTTCAACGAAACCGTACTCGGAATAAGAAATCTAATTAATCTGAATGTAAACGTGCAAATAAAAATCATACTGAACCGCATAAATTACAAGACTTTGCCGCAGATTATAAAATATATTTGCAGGACATTCCCGGAATCAAAAATCAATATCACAACAACAAACATTAGTGGAAACGCACTAAAAAATAAGGAATTACTCGCGGTCCGATTCTCTGAGGCTGCTGAGTACATAGAAAAAGGAATAAATGTTGCAAACCGATTTAATGCGCGAGTTTCTATCTCATGTTTGCCGCTTTGCGTGCTTCGTCCGCAGTATCGCACGTACATATTATCGAATGTACAATACCAGTATCTTGATGTTGGAAGCGATAAGATGCACACGCCAAAAAGGCACTTTGCACCATCATGCGAACGCTGTATTGATTCATGCAGATGCATGGGATTTTGGCGCAGCTACCTGGACTTATTCGGAGAAAGCGAAATACCCCCCATATTTGCGAAAGATTAGCAAACGCGTTTTTATAATTTGGCTGACAATTTAGTATATGCCCAGTAGATGCGTTAGCGTATGTAATAAGGTGCTTCAATGAGTTTAAAGGAAAAACTGGAAAGAATAAAAAACCAGAACATAAAAAAAGCGTTTGAACTCCCGGAAAATGAAAAAACCGGAGTTGTAAACGGGCTCCTGATTCTTGGCGCGGCCATCGGAGCGCTAATAAGCCAGCAGCAAACCGCACATAGCACTCCGACGCCGACAAGCTGCGCAGATACATTAAACGACAAAGTAACGGAAACAGAAATACCTGCAAATAATCTGGATTTGGGTTTTGTTGAAAACTCCTGGCAGGACCACTGTTGGTGGGATCATTGCTGGTGGGATCATTGGGACCATTGGGATCATTGGGATTTTACATTGTTTGCAAATGGTGGTAATTAGGTGACGCACGTATGACGAATAGATTATACTGTGCATTTAGCTACGAGTGCAACAACAATTGCCTGCATTGCGCAGCTGATTCGGAAAAACAAAGAAATCTTTCACTGTCTATTGAAGATATTGAACGGCTGCTTAAAAAAATAGACGAAATGAAAGACGTTGAAGTGGAACTTTCCGGAGGCGAGCCGACGCTAAAGCCAGAATTATATTATTTCCTTGCGCGCCTGACTGAAAGCCATCCGGAAATAAAGCACGTACTGCTTACAAACGGGCGCACATTTTCAAATCCCAACAACGCCGCAAAACTGAGTGAATATAATCCATACAGCATTTTTGTGCCGCTTCATGCTGACACGCGAGAACTTCACGACAAAATTTCCGGCGCAAAAAACAGTTTTGATGAAACAATGCTCGGCTTAAAAAATATGTATGAGTATCGCCTTCCGGTAAATATAAAAACAGTTGTCAATAAGCTGAATTATCAGCGCATGCCGAATCTCGTTGAAATGGTTGCGCAGACACTTCCAGAATGCAAATGGATTACGCTGAATGGCCTAGAACTTTCCGGAAGGGCGCTAAAAAACAAAGATATGCTTGGAATAAGAATAAGCGACACCAAAACACATATAGAGAAAGCCATAGACATGGCAAATAAATACGGACTTAGAATCGCCACTTACTCCATCCCGCCTTGCATCTTAAGCAAAGATTATTGGAAATATGTCGGAAGAAAGCGGCGCAACGTCATAATTACAAAAACGCCGACAACAGACATGAAACGCGTTGAATTAACGTACGGAACCGTGCCTGAGTGCAAAGAATGCCGCTTTTTTAACGGCTGTACGGGTGCGTGGTATAGTTACTTTGAGGTTTATGGAAAAGACGAACTGAAACCGGTGATAAAATGACTGAAAATAAATCCGATGCTATGTGCAGCACGGTTTGTGCGCCAAACGAATATTTTACAAAAAAACTATCAACTGGAAAGTATCTTGTGACTACGCGGCACAGACAGTATGCATTTCTTGACGCCAAGGAATATGACTTGCTTTATAGAGAACAATTTCAAGAAAATAAAGAGCTTTTTGAAAAACTGGAAAAAACAGGCATCATATTCACTGAAAAAAACATTAAAAAAATAGTGGGCTCGTTTGAGAAACAATACATATTTCTTTTCTTTCCAAAATCGTTCCGAATTAATTTGTCAAATGAGTGCAATCTCATGTGCAGTTACTGCCTGTCAAATGCGACCCCCACCCAGCACGAAACAATGTCAGACGAATTAGTGGATGCAACAATCAAATTCATGCTTTCTGCGCCCGGAAAAAAGTTTTATATGGAATTTCAGGGAGGCGAACCGCTTGTAAAATTCAATGAAATAAAAAAATTCGTAGCGAAAATAAAACTTGCTGCTGAGGTGGGAAAAAAAGAAATAGAAAAAATAGTTATTGTAACAAATATGACTCTCATGACTGAAGAAATAGCAGAATATCTGCTCGAAAACAACATAGGGTTATGCTCTTCCCTTGATGGGCCTGAAGAGCTTCACGATATCCATCGCAAGTTTGGCGGCGGCGGCGGAACTTACAAAACAGTTACAAAATGGCTTTCGTACTTTCGGGAGCGAGGTAAGACAATAAATACGCTGCCCACAATAACTGCACACAGCATAAAATTTGGCGCGCGAAAAATAATTGACGAATATCTCAAACAGGGATGCATTCGAATCCCCATTAGGGCAGTAATTCCGGTTGGGCGGGCAAAACAAAATGACAACCACACATATTCTGCAGAAGAGTTCATTGCGTTTTGGAAAGATGCTGTCGAATACCTGGTGGAAATAACGCTGAATGGCAACCCCGTATTTGACCCTAACACGCAAGCAATGCTAAGAAACATAATGGATGGCCCGGTATCCTATATGTGCATGCGAAAACCATGCGGAGGTGCAATATCGCACATGTCGATATCCTGTGACGGAACAATCATGCCTTGCGACCTTTCAAAAACACTGCCTGAAATGGCTATCGGAAACGTGCGCGAAAGCCATATTGATGTTGCTCTAAGGACAATTAACATGAATGCGCGAACTTCTGATTTCCAACCGCTCTGCAACACCTGCGCGTTCGGGCCGTACTGCGGAAACTGCTACACCAGAACGCGTGCCGTTTTTTCCGATGAAACCCCGAGAACTCCGCGCGACTTTGAATGTAAAGTAAACAAGGCAATGTTTACATATCTTTTTGAAAAAATGCAGGACGCAAAATACGTAAAAGTTTTCCGCATTTGGATAAATGGCAGGTGATTAATTGTATTCGCTCATATTAAAGGCAGCAATAGTTGCAGCAATCTTGAAAGCGACAAACGCGTTTAAATGGCGCGCAGTTATTGTATATTTCTTGCTGTCAGTTTTTATGATATACTTCTCCGGCGCACAATATGCTCCGGAAAGAATCCTAGTATACACATTTGAATTTTTTGCAGCATATGTCGCAATCGGCATCATTAAGTACCGCATAAATCGCGCAAAAACAAAAACCCCCGTATACGGAGGAGTTACTCTTTCGCTGAATTCGCTTCTGTTAATGTTTTCAATGGGCTACATGTTTGCGCTTAGTGAAATAAATAAATATGCTTCGTTTTTTGTTACAATGCTTCTTTTTTTTATTCTCAATAAAAACGCTTACCGAAAAAAAATGATTTTGTTTTGGAAGGCCGTATTTATGTTGTCAATAATTCATTCGCTAATAATTTCCGGCGGCAGAACGCTAATAACCCCGACGTATTTTGTTGCGACATACGCGGTAATAACACATCTTTTTTTCGCTGCAAAAGATGCGTTCAGTTATGCACATTCGCCTGAAGAATTAACCGAGGGTATGATGCCGGCAGAAAGTATTGTTCAAGACAATAAAAAATATATTTTCGGAAGCACGCTGTTCCCGAGTGCGTTTGGGCTTATTAGATATGTCGCAGGCGACATTCTGCTGAAAAGACGTGTTGTGGCTTCATTTTTTGTTCCGCTAACAAAGAAAAACATTCTTGAGATAAGAAAAATCGCAAAGGAACATAAACGTCCTTTTTTTCTTGTGCAAAAAGAAATAGACTTTTTGCCATTCATTGTTTTGGGCGCAATTGTTGCACTTTTAACAATGTAGCTTTTTATCGCGTTGCCAAAAATCGATTCTATGCAGCAATACAACACACCTTACTTAAAAGAGGCATATCAACACAGCCATCACTACATGCCTCCATACCCGGTGGACAGCCGCCCATAAACTCAAATACAAGGTCACATGTTGGTGGTGGTGGCAATCCTACTTTGCAGCAGATTTTAGTTATTTCCTGGCAATCTGAAATAGTTATTTTAGGAACTTCATTTTCTCCTTCCAGACACGCACCCAAAAAATAGCACGTTCCGCCGTTATCGGCGCACGTTAATCCAGCTGGTGCGTCTTTGCAGCAAAGTTCACCTGCATCACAAGTTCCTGAAGCGACGATCTTGCCAACAGGACATCCCGCTCCTGCTTCACATGTCTGGCCTGCTGTATTTTCACATGTGTATAATAGCGGCGAGGGCACTTCAATTGGAGGTACTGTTTGAGGCCCAAAAGCACCGCCGCTTTGCGTAGAACAAACATGGCCGAAATCATCGCATGCATTGTCATCCACTATATCTATTTCGACAAAAAAGGTAAACTGGTACGGCACCCATTTCTTTTCAACGCTGTCAAAAACATTATATTTTTCATCGATAATCGTCACATTTATTGGAACGTTTTTTAAAACATATCTACTGTCATAATGCATGTAACAAGTATTTGAAGTATCACAACCGCCAGTACAACCAGATGTTGATGAGCATTTGCCCGTATTCACAGCCAATCCGCTTTTGTATCTATAATATTCCAAATTTTGGCCGCTGCACCATTCGTTTTCATCGGCGGATGGTTGAGAATTTATGGGGCATATTTGAAAATCTGGTGCAATGCTAAGTTTCAATTTTATATCCGCCCCCACATTATCAAACTGATTTGATATATCACCGGCGATAATATCCAAGCCGCTGTTAAGGACAATCCGAAAATCAACTGCAGTATATTGTGGCGTAGGGTCTGAAGGGCATCCGTTCGCATAACTCAATCTTCCAGAATTGCATCCAAGTGTGTTTGATGGTATTTGATGATCTACCAACGTATTAAGTTGATTATACCATCTCGGCTTCACCCACGCCTCATAATTATCAACAAAAAACTTCGCGACCCCGTACATTCTCCAGTACCTGATTTGAGCGTCTTCTTCTACAAGGTTCCAGTTTTTCAGATTGGCGTCTGCGCTCAAGGAGCTTATTTTGTCGGGCCCATAAGCACTTCCTCTCAAAAAGCCTTCGCCGTTATTGAGCGTCTCGTAAACGCCTTTCCCTGCCGGCACAAAAAAAGCATTTAACGGTTCTATCTCAAAGCGTTGTAATTTGAGTTTTTGTCGGTAGCTTTCTATACTTGCGTTAAGTGCTGCATTAAGATTATTCACAACATCTTTGTCATATATTGAAACCGCCATAACACGAATATGCGCAACATCAACGGCAGAGCCAGTAAATATGAGTGTAATATCCTCAACAGAATTTTGCACAATGCTGTTTCCAATTGGAAGGATTGTCGTGCCTGAGGTTGTGATTGTTGTAACACCATTACAATTTGCATTCTGGCAAATCTGGACATCAACAGATTCTTCTTTCAGCATAATCACATTAAACATTATGTTCAGCTGATAGTCTCCTCGCACAACATCCTTCATAGTCTCGACATACTCCGCGGCGGAAACTACTGTGTATGTCTTGGCATCTGTTCCAAGCTTAAAATTGGCATCAATATAAGACAAATACGGCATTCGTTTTCGTATTGTGCTCTCGGAAGTTCCAACTGTCTTGCATCGGGAAACCGCAAAATTCAGAACGCCGTCGGTAATGTCCATTTTCGGCACAGGATCATTTCCAGGATCTCCATCAGTAGCTGCAGTAATTACTGCCGCGCTTACTCCGCCATGCACTCCAAGCTCCTTTGCAGTATTCATGAGCCCAAAAAAAAGCGCGGTTTTTTCAAACGACTGCTTTATTCCGTGAAGCGCAAGATTAGCATCAGATATTGCGTCAGCACTTCTTGAAGATGTGCCCTGCGCAGCAGAAAATCTAAAAAGATCATATAATAAGGCACTGCCCAAAGCAATAACTAAAAAGAAGACCCCGAACAAAACAAAATGCCTTGACAATGCTTTTTTCATAAAATCATCCCCTTGTTTTCAATACCACTTTGGCAACGTCGCCGTTTGGAAGAGCGATGTACTCAAAGGACAAAACATTGAAACCGGTAGGGCCCATACTGGGCATTCCATAACATCCCGAAACCCCGAGAAGTGGTGGGCAGAGTACGGAATGTTCTACATAAAAATCATATGTTGTAATAGATAGTTCCATTAACCACCCAAAACAATCCACAGGTTTCACAGAGTCTGTTTTCCCTCCGTACTCTATTTGAACCACGTCGCCTAAAAAGCTGTTTGTTTTCCCTTCGCCAATACCTATTGCTAACACATCCCTTAAAGGCAGTTTTGTATTCGGTGCGCAATCCGTGCTTTCAAGTATGCTGTGAAGCGCATATTGTGTAGTTTTGCTCTTATCATCATATAATAGTGACGTTACTTTCAGATAAGCCACAATTGCTATTATCACTATGAATATCAGCATTATAACCAAAAGCCATGGCGCAAGAGGCTCAGTCTGTCCGCACCTTTTTTTGTTATTCATATAATCATCTAACTTAGCTACAGGCATCATCAAACCCCACTGTTTGAAGCGATTTATCACATATTTTTGAACAAAAACATTTTGTATAAGGGCATTGAATGTCGCAAAGGCATAGCGGATATCCATCTGCGTAAAAATCAGTTCCTGAATCCGCGTCCAATATTACTTTTATTGATGCAAGAGCCATTTTATCATCGCTATTTACGACGCCGGAAAATCTTAAAAAATTTCCATCACTGCCGTAATTATAAGGGGATGGCATAAGCGTTTCGAACCCGAGCGGCCCTCCAACAGTCGAATATAAAAAAAAACCGCGATCCGAAATGCAACGTTTAGTTATTCCGCGAGCATGCGTATTATATGCATAATCAATATTGTTGTTGTTCTGAAAATACCACGTATCGGTCCCGCTTTTGACTTCAATATAATACAGAGAGCCGGGCAGGTCCAGCGGTTCCGATGTTCCGGCGCAAACAATGCTATTGTTGTACTTGTCGAGAGCAGTCTTGTTAAATACAAATTTTTCTGTTGATCCTTTTACGTCATTCAAATTTATGCACGGAGCTGACAAAAGCTTTTCTGAAAGCGCTATTGAAGATCCGCGAGTTTCTATATCTCCTATAACCGTCTTTGCCCATACAAATATTACAATAAGCGCAACTGCGCAAGCAGTGCCTATGATGACGTAAATTGCAGACATTAAATTATCAACAAATTCCATTATATCCCTCTAGCAAAAAGATTCTTGAAATACTGCATTGCAGCAGGCAGTACCTTGGACACAAACTTCGACAAACGGCCGGCATGAATCAGCCGGATCTTTTTTCTTAATAACGCAAAATGCACGGGCTTCAATTGGCGTAATTATCTGCTTTAGCTCCGCTGTGTAGTGGCTCATTTTAAGCTTCGGCGTTAATGCTTCAATAGTGATGGCATCGCCGGAGTACTGAACTTGTATTGAATCTTCATCAATTTCCACAGTATAATTTTCATCATTCGGCAGTTTATATATCGCAATGCCGTTTTCAGCCACAGATATTTGGACGATGGTGTTTCTTAGCCCCATTATGGCAAGCTCTGTTTCGCCCCGCTTGTCTGCAAAAACATTGGCTGTTGTGGAAAGGGCAAATACCAATATGACAACCACTATAAGAAGCGCTCCGATACCGTTTATAACATTTCCAACAATGCCTTTCAAAAAATCACCAAAAGCTCAAAAGACCGGCGCATGCAGACCAGTCCCATCTCAGGCAATCCAAAATTTTTGCCGTTCTTTCAGCAACAGGAATTGCCGGACCCATTGCTGCGCTGATAAAGTAAAAAACAATCACTAAAAGTATTATAAATATAAGCAGCTGCCGGATACCGTCTATAGAAAATACAAACGCGCCCTTCCGCCTTGAAAAAATCATACTATTATATTATATCAAAGGCTATTAATATAAGTTCTCTATAGCAGCCAGCAGAGCGGCAGGCACTTGACAAGGCCATTCTCAGGAATACATTTGCCGCAGTCTGAAAGAGACTTGAACATGCCTGTTGATTTTGTCAAAAAGCCGGAATTCGTATTTACAAAAAACAAAATTACTAAAACCGCCATAATCAGGCCCAGAATTATGATTATGGTTGTTGAATTCACCTCTACCTGGCCTTTAGGTGATTTTGAGTTCATAGAAGTCCTCGATTGCGTTCAGGCTTTTGGCTGACATACCGCTAAGACATTATTCCAGATACATGCAGAACATTTCGGGCAATTTGTCTTGGTATTGTATGTCGGAGTTCCGCACAGATCGCCGCATTTGCTTACACAGGTTTCTAAAACCCATTTACATAGGCTTGAACAAACATCACAATATGTCTGGCTAGTGCCCGCATATTCCGCACAATTATATCCGCAGGAAAAGAACGCCACGCTCTTTGACCATGTAACCGGAGTTGCCAAATTATCTGCGCTTGCAGATGTTGCTAATGTGGCGCTGACCGATGTTTCAAGCAGAGGCACTGTCGGCGAATCCTCTTTAAGGAGAACAAATGAGTAATTCCTTGACGCACTTACCGGAATATTTATATTATCGCCGCCCAAAAGAGCCAAATCCTTTGCCCCTAACTTTGCGCTAATATGATCGCTAACTTTTATCGCTGCCATGGTACCCGTATTTTTTACAGTGACGTTAACAATGCGATCACTGACGAGGTCTTCATAAATTCTTGAAACACCGATTTTTTTGTCTTGAATATATACATTCGTTATCTCAAGCTTTGGCGCTTTGCAGCTTCCATCTGCGCATCCTGTTAAGCAGGAATCATCTGCCTTAGTAGTATATTTACAGCCCGTCACAGTATCAGAATATCCAGAATCGCTCGGGCCTGAAAGGACATAATCACCGTCACATCCACCAGTTTGCGATGAACACGACCAGGTAAAATCTTTTTCAATATAATTTATTATGTATGGCTTCGTATCAAATGTTTTTATGCAAAGAACGTTTTTGCCATCCCCTTGGCGCTCAACACGCAGCGTATTTTTTCCATCATTAAAGCCGCCAACTCCGACCTTAGGCAGATCAAACAGAATTTCTTTAGGATTTGCGGGATTAATTTTCTTCCCTGCAATAACTTCCACAGTATTCAGCTTAACCACAACATGCGCGGGATTCCAAATATCGCTTTCAAATATCGCGCCCATTTGCTTTCCAGGCCCAAACGGCAGATCTGCGTCAAAAGTGACTGCCGGGCAAGTCCATGAAAAACTAACATCACGATCTGCTGTTTCAATTCCGCGTTTTACGTGAATTTTCAAAGTATACCCGCCATTATACAAAGCTGCCACAGGCACTCTAAAACTATAAGACGCCATATTTTCGATGCAAGCAACAAGAGGACCTAGATTGCATTTTTGTTCAACCCCTCCTTTCCGTAATATAACTGTTAGACCGTCCACGGGGTTTTCAAGTGGTCCCATACCCACTTTAATTTTAACATATACTTGTTCTCCTGCTTTTACTGAAGATATTTTAATGTCACAATTCACATCTGAACAAAGAATAACGCGATTTACGCCCGTTTCTTCTTCCGCTTCTTCTTCATCTTCCTGAATTGGTTTCGCGCCTTTGTCAACCAACATCGTAATCGGCTTTGACGGGTAATTATCTGCGCTGACAGTTAGCGTCACATACCCCTGCTGAATGTTTGTGGTGCTTATTGTACCTTGATAAACTCCAGGAGTTGTGGTTTCATCGAACGCGTCCGTTATGTATGGCCCTGTTATTGTTCCGCCGGTAATCGGAGCGCCATTATATGTCAGTGCGATGTTTATTATATTCTCCCCCTCGCCTAGTTTCTCCGGATAAGTTGCTTCAATTGTCTTTGCCAGATGATCTAAAAATTCCCTGCAGGTCTGATCATTCATCTGCGGGTCTTTTACCGTCAAACATGCGGCGCCTGTCGGATTATCATTGCACACTTTTGTGCAATAATCTATTTTTGAAGAATTGCTTCCAAGTGAGGGATCTGTGCCTTTTATTATTTCTTCCGTTCCTGTTGCTCGCCCGTTTAGGATAATATAAATAATTGCAGAAATTGCCAAGAGCACGATTATGTAAATCACCATATTCATTGAAACTTCAAACGTGCCTTTGCGTTTCATAAACACACCATCAACATACCGTCATAATCCCTTTAGTTACGCAGTCGCCTCCAAAATCGTCCCAAACACAGCCGTCTCCATAAATCTGCTTGCAAGTGTTGCATCTTTCCTGGCATATCTGGGCTTGAATCACATTGTTCGCATTATCTGAAGTGGCTTGATTTCTTTCATCTGCCTTATTTGTAGAACTGCTGAAAACCAGAAGGATTACCACGGCAACTGCCAGCGCAATCACTATTGCAATAATAATCCACATAGCCTGGCTTGTTCCTTTTTTAAACATGTCATACCCCCGGAATATGGATGGTTTTCAAAACCATTATAATTGACCTGTCGCGCATAAAAAATAACATATACACCAACACAAGAAGCACAATCAAAGCAAGAACCCATTTTATAATGGTTTCTATAGGCATGCTGAAACCCTTTTTCATAATTAATTTATGTGCGAGCTTATTTAAATAAGCATTCACAATAATTTATATGCGAAAGGGAATTGAGACCGAACGGCTCACAAATGTTGGAATTGCCATTGCATTGGTTTCGCTGGTACTTATTTTTGCATACACTTTGATGAAAAAACATCTTGGGTGATTGAATTCGAAGTAAAGGGCTTTCAGATATTTTCAAGACGCTAGTATTCGTAATACTTGCACTGATAGTCTTTGTTATTGTTTTATATCTGAGCGGAAATCTTGGAAATATGATGAGTGATGGATCAAAAAGTTTAATAGAGGGGCTGCCCGGATGAAAAAGCATTTAATAAAAGGAAGTATTGATTGGGGAATGATTATAAAAATAATACTTGCATTGATTGTATTCGTGGTTTTTTTCACAATCATGACACAAACCCAAACAGGATCCAAGGATAGCGCGTGTGGTGGTTTGCTGGAATCCTTTAAAGCATACGTTTATGAGCCGCTGGGAATACCTCCCCCGACAAAATTGTGTTAATACTTGAAGTCTATAAAAATCTTCTTCAACAATTATTCGCATGCCTGAAAATAATAAAGAAATCACACTGCGCGTCGCAGAACTGCCGTCAAGCCAGCAGTCAGATATCGGGATAGGTATTGCAAGAATGGACTTGCGCAGGATGGCTGAACTCGGCGTAAGAGAAGGTGAAGTCATAGAAATTGAAGGCTCTCGCAAAACAGGCGCCATTGCTTACAGGCCATATCCTTCTGATTCTGGCCTTGACATAATCCGTATGGACCCTTACCTTCGAAAAAACGCAGGGACTTCAGCTGGAGAAAAAGTGACGGTAAAAAAAGGAGAGTACAAAGAAGCAAAAAAAGCAGTCATCTGTCCTGCGGAAAATGTTTCTCTTGTTCCTGTGCCTCAATTAAATGACCGCGTCAAGCTCCGCTTAATCGGGCGCGTCCTTACAAGGGGGGATATTATTTCTTTAGTCACGCGAAAAATGCAGCTGCCCGGCTCAACCGCAGAAGTTGCAGTTGACATTCCGCTTCCTTTTGAAACAAAATTTGTGATTGCGAATACAGAGCCCAAAGGAGGTATTGTAAAAATAACCGAAATTACAGAAATCGAAGTACTTTCAAAAGCAGTTGAAGTAAAGGATGAAGCAGAAGTGCCTTCAACAAGCTATGAAGATGTCGGAGGATTAAAAGAGGAGCTGAAAAAAGTCAGGGAAATGATAGAGCATCCGCTCAAGCATCCGGAAATATTTGAGCGCGTCGGCGTAAGCCCTCCAAAAGGCATACTCCTGTACGGCCCACCCGGAACCGGAAAAACGTTGCTTGCGCGCGCAATCGCAAGCGAATGCGGCGTAAATTTCATATCTCTTGTAGGCTCTGAACTTGTGGAAAAATTTCTCGGCGATACTGAAAAAAAGATACGCGACCTGTTCGATCAGGCTGCAGAAAAGGCACCAACAATAATATTTGTTGATGAAATCGATGCAATAGCGCCAAAGCGCGGCGAAGTCAACAACTACGACCGCTTCGTCACTCAGCTTCTTGCATGCATGGACGGCATGGAAGACCGCGGACAGGTTGTAGTAATTGCCGCAACAAATCAGATATCTGCCATAGATCCTGCCCTGCGAAGGCCCGGGCGTTTTGACCGCGAAATAGAAATCGGAGTCCCTAACAAAGACGGCAGAAAAGAAATTCTGCAGATCCATACAAGAAATATGCCGCTTGCAAAAAATGTTGATGTTGAAAAAATAGCAAATATAACCCATGGTTATGTTGGGGCTGATTTATCTGCGCTTGTCAGGGAGGCTGCCATGGCCGCGCTTAGAAAAAAGGTTTTCCCGAAAATAGATGCAAGCCAAAAAGAAATAGATATGAAAGTTCTTGACGCGCTGGATGTTGACATGGCTGATTTTGAAGACGCTTTAAAAATTGTAGAGCCAAGCGCAATGCGCGAGGTGTCTATAGACATTCCAAACGTTTCTTGGAATGATGTGGGCGGCCTTGACAAAATCAAGCAATATTTGAATGAAATGGTGGAGTGGCCGCTGAAGCATCCGGAAGCATTTACAAAAATGGGAATAACACCTCCAAAAGGCATACTTCTTTACGGACTGCCCGGAACCGGAAAAACATTAATTGCAAAGGCCGTTGCGCATGAAGGCGGCCTAAATTTCATATCTGTCAAAGGCCCGGAGTTGCACTCGAAATGGGTAAATGAATCAGAAAAACATATACGAGATCTTTTCAAACGTGCAAAGCAGGTGGCCCCAGTCATTATTTTCTTTGATGAAATCGACGCCCTCGCCCCAAGAAGAGATGCGCATGGAAATGAAATGTTTAACAAGCCGGTTGCACAGCTCTTGACAGAACTTGATGGTCTTGAGGGATTAAAAGGTGTCATAGTTATTGGTGCAACAAACCGGCCGGACATGCTTGATCCTGCACTTTTGCGCCCGGGAAGATTTGACAGGCATGTCGAAGTGCCTCTTCCTGACAAAGCTTCAAGAAAGAAAATATTTGAAGTCCATCTTAAAGGCGTACCTATTGACAAATCTGTTAAGACAGATGCACTTGTTGCAAAAACAGACGGTTTTGTCGGTGCAGACATCGAAGCCCTTTGTAGGGAAGCCGCAATTGTCGCCCTTCGCGAGGACATAAACGCAAAAGCAGTTACTGAAAAGCACTTTAAAGAAGCTCTATCTGTTATGAAACCATCAACTACAAAAGAAGATGCTGAAAAGTTCAAAAAACGCGTTGAAAAAACATCAAAGATAAAAGCTCCAGAAGACATAGCATACTTAGGGTAGTTTCCGATGGAATTAAAAAGCAGCCATATTGCGCTTGCCGGAGTAATTATTCGATTTGGAGATCAGTTAATTATTACGCCATCGCATTTCTTAGTGGCCGCATCAAAAGACAAATGGCTTGTTTGGTCAAACAACCTTACAGCCAACATATCCACAACCATTATTATGGTCGCGCTCTTCGCGATGCTATGTATTAACAATAAGACAAAGATAGCTGGCGCAATACTGAGCATTCTTTTTGGCACCTGGTTCATAACAAGCGGCCTTGTTGGTGTCGGCCTTAGTGCAGTTCTTTTTTTGCTGGCATATCCGATGCAATTCACATTCACGTTTACGCCAGCAATCCTTTTTATTGTGGCTGGCTGGCGATATTTGAATAATGAAAACGCAGAAACTACAAAAAAGATTGCGGAATTAAAGTCAAAAATCTTCTAAAAAGCATAAATACTTTGGAGGTTCATAAACAGTATGGCAGAATACCCGAACATTACGGAAACGAATTACTTTACAAATCGTGCGCTTGAGAATGAAAGTGGTGAAAAAAACGGCAAAATCATTATGTGGCGCGTTAAAGGCAAAGAAAAATTTCATTATGCTCTTAAATGCCCGTATTGTGGCGAAACAACAGAACGTGATGAACTTTTTGAAAAAAAACCATATAGGCCGTGGTGCGACAAATGCGGTAAGAAAGTAATGGTTGAGAAGATTAAGGCAAAAAAGGAGAAACATAAAAAATAATATTTGGCTATTAAAGGTTTATTTTTCAAGCTTTGCTTGAAAATCGTCTCACTACGTTCGAAGCTTTCCATGCTTCGCCTGTAAAAGATAGAAATCGCGAATTGAGCGATTTCTTTATAAATTTTTTTCAATACTATATTGAGAGTTAGGCCTCGGTAGCTCAGCTCGGTGGAGCGCGTGACTTGTACGTTAATACAAACGCGAGACTCGTACGCTCGTGATATGTCTTCAAAGCAAAGATATCACGCGGTCGAGGGTTCAAAAACAGGATTTTGTTTAAAGTGGATAACATCTCAGCATTTCCTGTGGAACTTCCCTCCCGAGGCTTAAACTATTTTTTAAGCTTTTTTTGTAATTGTAAAGCACATTTGAATAATAAAATTACTTGAAAACCTGAAGAATTTACTTAATTTTTCATTATTTTTTATAAAATCGTGGGCAGAATACCCACAAATTTATTTGTGGGATGAATGCCGTGCCTCTTTTCAGTTTTTGTGCGAGAGGCAGAAACAGTAAAAACATTTAATAGAGTTTTCTGTTCATTCTGGCTCATTAGAGCAATTGGGACTAAGTATCAAGGGGACAATTTTAATTCGTAGGGGAGGGAGCGACCTGTTTTGTTCTTTTACAAAAGCAAATTATAGTTTTAAGAATTTCCAGTCCGATAAGTTATTCTCATCATAATTGTATCTTTCATTATCGTTATATCTACAACTCTCATCTTTAAAGATAATAATCCCGCCAAATAGCTTTTTATTATGCTTTTGATTTTGTGTTTTAATGTATTTGCTTAGTGCTTCTGCTTTTTCTTTAGCGACTTTTGCGGTTATTCCACTTTTAGTATCAAAAATACCTATTCTTCCATCATCAAGCATAATTACAAAATCAACATAAAATCCTCTTTCCACACCTGCATCGTCTTTATATTTTACTGCAAGGTATTTTTTATCTGATTCTCCGTTTTTGAACCACCATTTAACAGAATTTTTTGGATTTTCAAGTAGTTTTATGAAATCTTTTTCTGGCACACTTTCGGCAGAAATAAAATAAGGTTTCATAATTGCTTTTTTATGTGGCAATTCTTTGTATTTGCTGTTATAAGTTATTAGTTTGGGAACATTCCAGACAAGATGCTCTGTTTCTCTTTGTTCTGGCAATCCTCCAACAATCTTGAGTTTGTATTCCTCTTTTGCTTCATTAATGCAATCAGTAAATAACTGATTATTTTCTTCTCCTAAAATTATCTTTTGAGCAAAAGTTTCATCTTCGATTTTTATTACTTTTTCAAAAAACTTATAGAGTGCTGTTCTTATTCTTCCTTGTGAATCAGCAGGAGCAAAAGGAGTACAGCTTCCTCTTACAAATAAGTCAAATCTATGTTGTAATTCAACAGCACTTAACTTAAATTGCATTTCTCCTTTATGTTCTACTGTTTGAACTTTATCTAAAACCAATATTTTTCCATCAACCATTATTTTAGTTACGAGAGATTTTGGCTTTAGATTTATTTTCTTTGCAAGTTCGCTTTTTTGTGCAATTTCTAAGAATAATTTTGTAAATTCTCCAGAAAGTCTTGTCTTTTCTCTTTGTCTTATGAGATAGATTGAATTAAGATCAATATTGCTATATAATTCTTCTCTTCTTTTTGCTTCGTAAATTGTGATATAATCTTTAGCGACTTCTTCAGTTATGTTAATGTCAGCAAGATTTGTGAATACATAACCTTTATTCAATTCTTCAGTTTCATAATGCTTAAACTCTGGCATTCTCATTATTCTGCCTACTGTCTGAATGGTAAAGTCCATACTTTGCATATCTCTGAACATTACCAGAATGTATGCTCTTGGACAATCCCAACCTAATGCTATAGCTTGTTTGAAAATAAGAACTTGAACATCGTTATCAGGCATTTCAATATTCTCAAGGTTGGTTTTTTCTTCTGATAAATAAATCCCTAATTTTCCGTTTTCTGTTGTTATTTTGAATTTATCTCTTAAAATTCCCGTAATCTGTTCTTGCCTGTCAATAACTCCTGTCTTTTTATCAGGAAGCTGAATTAAAATTAATGGATTGATATCGGATTTTTCTTTTTCTAATAGTTTAAGCATTTCCTGTCTTTTCTTTAAAGCACATTCAATAACTAATTCATCAGGAGATTTGTCAGAAACTTTTCCTTTGTCTAATTCTGGATTTATGGCAATTTCTTTCTTTATCATTCCCTCTTTTCTTACATCTTCAAATTCTACAAGAACATTATAAAAAGAATGAATGTGCGGAGTAGCTGAAACTTCCAAAATTACATCGGGATCAATATCATTTATTAAATTTCTTGAAGTTTCTGTTTTAGCAGTAAAGTGACTTTCGTCTATAATTAAAACTATTTTTGTGCCGTCTTCTTTCGTGTTTTCAATAATTTTAGATAAATTTCTTTCCTGTTCATTTTCTCTAATATAAACATTATCTGTTTTGTTTATGCTTTCCCAATTCAAGAACAAAATTTCATCTGGCTCAATTTTATTACCTACTAAATCTTCAAAAAATTTACACTCTATCGCTCTTGTCGTAGAATAATATTTATCTAATTTTTCTTTACTTTGTGTATGTAATTGTCTTGGAGCTGTCCAAATAAAAGCGATTTGCTTTCCATCGTCTCTTCTATCAACAAGTCTTTTAATAAATTCGGCCACCATTAAAGTTTTACCAGAGCCTGTCGGAGATTTAAAAACTAAAGTTTCTCTTGAATCTCGATTTAGTAATTCGTTAATCTGTTCTTTTAGTTTTAAAATTGCTTTCTCTTGATAATCTTTAATTTCAATCATTCTTGAAAACCTTCCTATAAACTTTTAAGATTGTTTCTGGAATAGGACATAAAGTAACTTTGTTTTTAATGGTTTTAAATTCCTTTGTCGGCACAGAATCATCATGCGAGAATACATATACATGGATTTTTCCGTTTATTTTTTCTGCTTCTTTGACAAATTCATCAATATACTCGTCATCAAATACTATTCCTAAATGCAGTTTATCATTTTTGAAAATCTTGAATTTCTTTGTGTCTTTGACTTTTTCAAAAGTATTTTCCTTAATGCAAAGCATTTCTGTGCAGTTATCAACCAGTTTACGCTTGTTTTTATCTGTTTGCTCTGCTTCAACAAAATCTGTTTTATAATATTTGAGATTACCGCCAAGACCTTCGATTTTTTCGTTAGATGCGTTAGTATATCCTTTAATTATTTTTTGTATTCTTGGATAACATACATCTGAGCAAATATTGCCTTCATTATTAGTGCATAAAATAAATGATAAATCTTGATTGAGTTCATCGTTTAGTTCCATTACTGCATGGCCTGTAGTTCCTGAACCTGCCATGAAATCTAAGACAACGCCTTTTTCTGGACAAGAATATTTAATTAGTTCTTTAAGTAATTTCTTAGGTTTTGGATAATTAAATAATTGTTTACCAAATATATTTCTAAGCTCCTTTGTCGCAGCTTGATTTAAATCAGATTGCATTATTTTTATTCCATTTTCGTCTTCTTCAGAATCAATGGCGACTTTTTTTATAACCGATGCTTCTATCCATGTTGATAAAGGTTTAAAGTTAGATTTTAACTCGTTTGCAAACCGTTTATATTGTGGTGTTCCGTTCTCTTTTTTTGGAAAGATTACTTTACCTGCTTTAATCTCATTTAACATTCTAACTCTCTCAAAACGCCAAACCCTGCTTGGATTAGCAGGATAAACCTTTCCTGTTTTAGGGTCGGTTATATCATAATATAAATTAGGTCTTTCATCTTTTGTTTTACCGCAAGTAAGATCTCCTGCTGTCCAAGGGCCCCTAGGGTCGTTATTAGGATTCTTATAGTTGCTTAAATCTTTCTCTATACCAAAAAGAGAGGCTTTTTCTGATTTTTTATAGCAAAAAATATATTCATGGTCAGTTGATACTAAATTTTTTGGATCATTTGCTCCACTTCTTCTTTTCCAAACAAAATTAGCTACAAAATTGGTCTCTCCAAATATATCCTCACAGAGTAGTTTTAATTGTGCATTTTCATTATCATCAATCGAGATAAAAATAATTCCTGTATCTTTTAGTAGATTTTTAGCAAGAGCTAAACGCTTACTCATAAAAGAAAGCCATTTACTATGTCTATATCCATCTTCTTTATCTACAAATTTATCATTATACTTAAAATCCTTATTTCCTGTGTTATACGGTGGATCTATATAGATAACATCCACAGAATTTTTATGTGTGAAATTAAGAACAGCAAGTGAATGGTAATTATCTCCTTCAATTAAAAGATTAACTGGCTTGTCTTTATCTGAATTTATCTCTTTATCTTTTACTTCTGCTAAAACTGGAAACTTATCTTTACTTTCTGGGCTAAATTCTTCTTTAGTCTTTTCGCCTTCCCAGTTAATGAATAAGTCAAAATCTTCTTTAGTTTTCTCTCGTTCCCAAACTAAACCGTAAGTTTTTTGCTTCTTTAAAGCCAAAATTTCTCTTATGAGCTCCTCTTTTGACCATTCAATGTAATTTCTTTTTCCATTAACCATTTATTTGTTCCCCTTTATTCTCAATATAACCTATGATGTTTATTAATGTTTTTCTTATTTAACCATTGTGTTGCATTCTTCTAATCTTTCACAAAGCAAACTGGCAAAACTCAGATATTTTAATGCCCTGTTTTTATCTTTTTGGATAATATTCTCATGTCCCTTTGGGTTTCTTATACCCATTATTGCACCTGCATAAAGATGCATAAATCCTTCTTGTTCATCTTTATCTGATTGGGATACAAGTCCATTCATTTTTAGTAGAGGGCTATTTACACTAAAAGCAGTTAGCATAAGACTTTTACCATCCAAGTCTTTGCGACAAGATTTCTCTTTAACAAGATTATTTATTTTCTTAAAAGCCTCAAAAATTGCTTGAGCATAATGTTTATCATAAAATAATTTTTTACTGACGGATTCTATTTCAGGATGGATATTTAATAATCTAAAATATTCCACTTCTGTTTTTTTCCCTTCATAGAAATCCGCATTATTTTTTTGAATCCAACCTTTATCCTCTAAACGTAAGAATTTTTTACAGGATTTAAGTTGCATTAAAATATTTGAGCAGGTTATTTGATATTCGTCAAAAAGTTTGTTTTTTACGTCGCTTGGCCTTCTATGTTCTAGAAAGTATCCATTTTTCCATAATTCGCTTATTGCAGTATTTATTTTCATGTTAATCAGATACATAAGCCCATTTCTTTAATTTTGTCCCATTATTTAGCGTCTTGGTCTTTTTAAGAGAGCCATTCCTAACAATATTCCTTAGTGGGAGCGTAATGTCTGATGCTTTAAAATGGTAGTCTTTTTCTTTTAACTTATCCAACATTTCTTTTACAGTTCTAGGTTGATTAAAAAAGTTTCCTAAAGAAAGAATCTTCTCAGTAGTGCTTCCTTTTCTGTACCAGTTAGCTAATTTCTCACTTTTCACTTCTTTGGATTTAGACGCTGGCTCTTTGCGTTCTAAAAGGGTAATTCTTCTTTCATGGTCATCAAGAATTGCCTTAAACTCTTTTTCTGTTATCATCTTTATCATCTCCGAACATAAACCCACTTTTTCTCTTGTTTAATTCTTCTTAATTCCTTACCTTTTACCAATCCTAGAACTATTGCAGATAAGGTGGTAATTGGGATAAATGTTCCTTGTTCTTCAAGCCCTTGTTTCAATTCAGCCAGACTTTTTGGCTTGTTAAAAAATCCTTCTGCAAGAATCTTTCTGATAGTATCTGTTATAGTTGGTTTTGAATTAGCCTTAGCTTTGATAAATTTTTTAAATTCTTTTGCAGGAGTTTCAGGAGTTTTTTCATCTTTATATAGATTCATAACTTTTGAAATCTCTTCTGGAGTACCCTCTATAACAATTTTAGTCCCATCTTTTGTTTCAATATTTGCTTTAGTCATTTTTAATCGCCCTTAATAACATAATAGTGTAATAATGCAATAGTATTTAAATCTTTCGCCTATTTGTCCAGTGGTTCGTAGTTTCGTCGCCCCCTCCCCTGTTCGTCGTTTTTCGTTTAAATTTGTCCCCCTTCTTGAGATTTCACTTTGTGAAATCTCCTATTGTTAGCTGTCCTTTCAATTCTGTAGGGCATCCATAAATATCATATTCAAAGACATCTTTGCCTTGCTGTTCTTGAATGTATCTCTTAACTTGCTCTTGTGAAACGTGTCCAGCAGAGCCACAGTAATAACCTCTTGCCCAGAGGTTATCAAAACCTTTGCCGAAGTGCTGTTTATATCCAAGATACCTTAATTCAGGAAAGCATCGCCTTAATTGTATTGAAGTATTGCCTTTCAGCTTATGAATTATCTTGAAAGGAGTTACTGTCGGCTTTGCACCTACGAATAGATGCAAGTGGTCAGGCATAATCTCGAATGCCAGATTGCTAATGCTCATTTCTTGGCATTGCCCTTCAATGATTGCTTTCAGAACTTCAACAACCTTTCCAGTCAATACTGGCTTCCTGTATTTTGGAATCCAAATAATGTGGTAATTGATGTTGTATTTGCAATGGTGAGATGTCCTCACAGTTGCGATTTTACTCTCGATTTTGTGCACTTCTGGATTGAAGTGCGGATATAGTTTTTTAGTCATAGCGACCACCTCATGCTGAAGGTGGTTGCTTGTATCGTTAGGGGGTTCTCGTTTAGCGAACCATACATTAAACTTTTAGCGTAGCGACCTCTGCAAGAGGGAAAAGTTTAAGTTAAATGGTTTGCGTGAGAAACCCCCAGCTTTAGCTGGATTTATTTTGGGAGTATGTTATTTCTAAAAATAAATATTATTTATCTCCCACCCCATCATTTCCCTTAGAGATGTTTTTTGATTTTTCAATATGTTGCTATTGTTATAACAATGTTATATTCGGTTCTATATAGGTATAGTATATAGTTCCATACGAAATGATGGGGTGGGGGTGTTTAAAATCGAAAAATATTTTCATTTTTTATTTTTCAAAAAATCTTAAAAATTTCTATTGGAACTTTAAGAGGGGTTGGGTTCTTATGGAAACCCCAGAAAGAAAAAGATATAAGCTTTTTAAGCAAATAAAGCATACCTTTGTTTCTCATGGAGGGCGTTGATGCAAATGGCTCAAACAACAATTCAGCAAATATTCTCTAATTATATGACAAAGCAACCGCTTTTTTTAGATAAACGAGCACTTACTACATCATACACACCGGAAAATGTTCCGCATAGGGAAGAACAGATATCACAACTTGCATCGATTGTCACTCCTGTTCTGAAAAAAGAGAGGCCTTCAAATGTTTTTATATACGGTCCAACAGGAAGTGGCAAAACACTTGTTACGCAATATGTTGCATCAGAGCTAAAAACGGCGGCAAAAAACAACAACATACCATTTCATATTGTTTATGTGAATTGTAAAATGAAACGCGTGGCTGATACAGAGTACCGCCTCCTTGCGCACCTTGCAAATCTGCTCGGAAAAACCGTACCGCCCACAGGCTTGCCCACAGATCAGGTATATAAGATATTTTACAGCGCGCTTGATGAGCGTGAAGGCGTGGTTATATTTATCATTGACGAAATAGACGCGCTTATTAAAAAAGTCGGTGACGAACTGCTTTACAATTTTACAAGAATGAATCAAGATATAAAAAATGTAAAGGTGTCTATAATCGGTATTTCAAACGACATTGCATTTACAGAAAATCTTGATGCGCGTGTCCGATCATCCCTTTCAGAAGAGGAACTTCTCTTTCCACCATATAACGCACTTCAGCTTCAAAGAATACTTTCAGAGCGCGCAAGCATAGCATTCAATAAATCAAAAGTATCCGATGGCGTGATTTCAAAATGTGCGGCTCTTGCAGCCCAGGAACATGGCGATGCAAGGCGCGCATTGGATTTATTGAGGGTTGCAGGAGAGCTTGCAGAGCGTGAAAACGCGCCAATGGTTGAGGAAAAGCATGTTGATGCCGCAGAATCAAAGGTTGACCTGGACCGGGTAATAGAAACAGTAAAAATGCAGCCCAAACAGTCAAAAGCAATACTTTACAGCATAATTTATCTTACGCGCGGTGATGAAAAGACCTGCCTTTCAGGCGATGTTTATGAGGAATATGTGCGCATCACAAAGGTCCTTGGCCTTAAGCCCCTGACACAGAGGCGTGTTTCTGACATAATTTCAGAGCTTGACATAATGGGTGTAATAACGTCAAAAGTCATAAGCAAGGGGAGGTATGGGAGAATGCGTGATATTGGCCTTGCTATATCGACGGAGATTTACCAAAAACTGCTGAATTTTTTAAAGAGCGATTTTGGATTTGATTAAGACCTGGTGGCGTTATGACTGAAAAACAAAAAAAGTTTTACCTTCTTGATATGGGGTGTGGTGACAATCCCTACGATGAGAAAGGCAAAAACAACAATAGGTATCGATTCTTTACAATATCCGCTTAAACGAGCTAAAACCAACGGGCATGAGGTACTTATGTGTGAGGCAGAACATCTTCCATTCAAGGAAGGTGTATTTGAAAAAGTAGTGGGAAGACGAGCGTTTGGATTTATGGATGATTATCTTAACAAAGCAGTTGATGAGGCTATGCGTGTCCATAAAAACGGCGGTTCTGTTGTAATTGACGACGATAAACAAGTAGTTAGCAATATAGAGAAACACATCAAAGCAGAGGGTTATACACCTCGTAAAATGATGAATTATTTATTGAAAAAGAACAAGAATACGAAAAAATACGTACGAAAACGCGGTGAAATAATCATCGAATAAAGAACGTTATCGTTAACAAGTTATTTAAAATCGCGCGAACATCCATTTTCTATGAAACTCTGCGTCATAGGCACAGGATATGCCGGCATAGTCAATGCAGTTGGGTTTGCCGCGCTTGGAAACGATGTTTTATGCGTTGATATTGATGAAAAAAAAGTCGCGCTGATAAATTCCGGAAAGTCGCCGATTTTTGAGCCCGAGCTTGAGGAAAAGCTTGTCGCAGCGTTTAAACAGAAAAAAATACACGCGACAACAGACCTAAGCGCAGGTATAAAGGATGCTGAAATTATTTTTGTCTCTGTGGGCACGCCGTCAAAAGACGACGGAAGCATAGACCTTAAATACATCGAATCTTCGGCAAAAAGTCTTGGAAGCGCGATGAAAAACAGAAGCTACTGCGTAATCATCATGAAGAGCACAGTTGTTCCCGGAACAACCGAAGGCGCGTTTCTTAAAATTCTTGAGGAAGAATCCGGCAAAAAAGCAGGCAAGAGTTTTGGGCTTTCAATGTGCCCGGAATTTTTGCGCGAGGGCCACGCAGTTTATGATTTTTTCAATCCGGACCGCGTTGTAATCGGAGTATCTGATAAAAAAGCCGAAGCACTTGTTGTTGAGTTGCATAATCCGCTGAAATCAAAAACCTTGATTACTGATATCAAGACCGCGGAAATGATAAAATACGCATCAAACGCATTTCTTGCTGTGAAAGTTTCGTTTTCAAACGAAATCGGAAATATTTGCAAAAAACTCGGGATAGATGTTTATGATGTGATGAAAGGTGTTGGCATGGACGCGCGCATTTCTCCTCATTTTCTTAATGCCGGCGCAGGATTCGGGGGGTCATGCTTTCCAAAAGACGTAAAGGCGCTTGTTGCAAAATCAAAAGAGCTTGGATATGAGCCGAAACTTCTTGACAGCGCGCTTGAATTAAACAAGACTCAGCCGCTAAAACTCATCGAGCTTTTGAAAAAGCATCTGAAGAATTTGCGAGGCCAGAAAATAACAATACTCGGCCTTGCGTTTAAGCCAGAAACAGATGACATCCGCGAGGCTCCGTCATTGAAAATAATTTTTGAGATGATAAAAGAAGGTGCAGATGTGATTGTATACGATCCAGTTGCCAAAAACAACGTCCGTCAGATTTTTGGCGACAAGATAAAATATGCCGAAACTTTGAAAGACGCGCTTGATTTCTCAAAACATATTCTTATTGTTACAGAATGGAACGAATTTCGTGATGAAAAATTATATCGCGGCAAGATTGTTATTGACGGAAGAAAGGCCCTGAACAAAAAGACTGGCGGAGATTATGAAGGCCTTTGCTGGTGATTTTATTTTGATTGAGAAATACGCGCAAGTTTGGGATTTGGCGCTTCCATACCTTGAAGCTGGAAAGAAAAAAGATTTTGTTCTGCACACAAAATGCGTTATCAAATCAATGCAGATGCTGCTTGAAAATGAAAAAGGCGATGCGGATATTCTGATGCCTGCGGCAATTCTTCACGACACGGGCTGGTCAAAGGTTCCTGCAGCTCTTCAAAAAAGCCTTGACAAAGCCGAAGCAAAAAAGGCCATGCAGATGCATTTGGAATGCGGCGCGTTAATAGCCGAAGAACTTTTGGCAAAACTTAATTATGGTAAGGACAAAATAAAGCGTATTGCTGCCATTGTTTTTGCGCATAAGTTTCAAAGCCCGCAAGACTCTGAAAAGCAGATAATGATTGATGCGGATAACCTTACTGATGTTTTTTATGAACAATTTTATGGTGATTGCAAAGACTATAAATTGACGCCGGAAGAGCTTTTTAATATACGAAAGAACAATACGTACTATACAAAAACTGCGCGCAAAATATTTGCATCTGAATTGGATGCGCGAAAAAAAGAAATTTGGAATTGATTGTATGAAAGTTTCCATAATCGGCGCAGGAAGGCTTGGCAGCTTAATCGGCTTTTTGATAGCTGACAGAGGGCTTGCGGATGAAATTGTTTTTGTCGATATAAACAAAGCCGGAGCAGAAGGGCAGGCACTTGACATAAATCACGCATTCCTAAAATCCGGCAAAGCGCCGAAAATTTCAGCAGGAGATTATTCAGCAACGTCTGGTTCTAACATAGTTATAATTACTGCAGGAAAGCCGCGCACCGCGGCAATGACCTCACGCGCCGAGCTTCTGGCAGACAATGCAAAAATCATCAAAGGAATTGCTGACGAGATAAAAGCGCATAGCAAAGGCGCGATTTTAATCACAACAACGAATCCCATAGATGCCATCAACTACGTTCTTTGGAAAGAAACCGGATTTGCGCGCGAGAAAATCATAGGTTTCGGAGGGCTTTTAGATTCATCGAGGTTTAAGGCAATGGTGTCGGAAGAGCTTAACATTCCTGCAAATTCGATAGTATGTGAAGTTTTAGGAGAGCACGGCGAGAACATGACGCCGCTTTTCAGCAGGATGACTATTGATGGAAAATCAACCGCGCTTTCAAGCGAACAGACGGAAAAAATTAGAATCCAACTTCTTGGCACAGCAAAAACAGTGATAGAAAAAAAAGGCGCTACAGAATACGGACCGACAAGCCAGCTTTTGCGCATTGTCGATGCAATTGTAAATAATAAAAAAGAGGTTCTTTTGTGCTCCTGTGTTTTGCAAGGCGAATACGGGTTGAGCGATGTTTCAATAGGCGCGCCGGCAGTAATCGGTGCGCGCGGCATAGAAAAAATTGAAGTTTGGCAGATTGATTCTGACGAACTGGAAAGATTAAGGCGCGCAGGAGAAAAAATCAAAGCGGATGTTGGCGCGGCGATGAAGTGAATTGCAGTCGATTGAGTTTAACGTTTTGCGGATGAAAGAAGTTTTCGAAGGAAATTTGGGCGGGGTGAAACGAAGCCTTTTAGCTGCTGTTAAGTGAATGTATGGCGCAAGGCAGTTCAATAATAAAACAATAAGTTTAAACCAATATCAACATGAATGTCAAAGATAAAAAATTATTGGAATAATGTGATAACAGACTTCCTTTAAATTGATATTTCTTGTAGACTAACCCAAAAACGATACCTATTAACATCATGTCAATTGCTTTAAGTATGCCCCACCCAAATAAAATGTGCCAAAAACCAAATAGAGTACTTGAAATAAACAATCCTAATCTAAACCGTTCATTTAAAATAAACCAATTAAGTAATCCTCTTCTAAAAATTACTTCCTCAAAAAAGGGTGCAAAAATACCCACATACAAAATTTTAACGAGAGGAGATTGACTTAACCACCAAGAACCTTTACCAACCGTTAGTGCTATAGTGGCAGGATATAAATAAAAAATTAATTTCAAAAGATGATAATTGATTAAATAAAGAGAAAAACCAATCAAAATCGGGCAGAATAATCTACCATGTTTATTATCTATAAAACTATTATCTATAAAACTGTTTAATTTTGAGAAAGTTATACGGGACATAGTATATTTTTTAAATCAAATAATTTAAAGTTTCCTTCTGAGTCCAACTGAGTAATATTTCACTTAACTCCGAGGTTTAAAGAACTTCGCGAAGCGAAATTGGACGGAGAAACCTGTAATGTTTCGGAGCCGTTAAAGCGCCGAGTTAGTTTCGCCCCACATGGATTGATTTTTAGCGCAGCGTTCCCGAAGAAAAAAATCAAAGTCGCGAGGGCGCTTTATGTGCGAAAAGAATTTATTTGAATGAAATCTTCGATGTTAATATTTTATTTTTGCTTTAATACCAACCAGTACCAGAAATTAACTACTATTGGAATAATGGTTATGATAATAACAAGAATAACGAACTGCCACGTCAAAGAGTTCAAGTCTGTGCCATGCTTTTTAAGTGCATAGAAGATTATTGAATCTGTTGCTGCTACAACAATAGTAACTATAATAACTAATCTTGTGAAGAGGCTCATCATATTATTAATAAGATTCTGGATTTAATAACTATGTTGTTTTTTTGGCGCCCTCTCGATTTGGAGTAAATTCCGCTTTTCGCGCCATTAGTGGATAAAAGCGGAATCCCGCAGAGAAGTGGCGATTATTACGCGCTTAAAAGAACCAGCTCTTGCTGCGCAATTAAATTATAAAGAAAAATTGGCGATGCGAGAAGAACATCAATTAATTCCCGCACCGAGAGTATTTCATGTCCCTGTTTACGTCTGTCTTAATCAAAATCGTCTTGGAGCCTTCATAGGCGATCGCGTATGAAATTCGATCATTTTGTTAATCCTTTTGACCTCTTTCCAGTTGCCGCGTAAAGCCATTTGAGCTTTCATTTCCTTTAGTGTTAATACGTCCATATCTATCACCTATATTGTTTTAAGGTTTTATGCCGCTTGAAACAAACACGAACCCGTGGAGTTTAAACCGTTTAACCTACCTTACAGTATTTGTTTCATCTCCTAAAACAACTGCAATTAAAGAACTCCCCTTTGCAACCGTTTGTCTTCCATATCTATGGATGAGGTGGTATATAAATCTATCGTAGTCTACTGCTATCGAAATCTAAAAAATCAGAGCGCGAAAAGCAATTTTTTACGACAGTTGTTGATTTTTTAGCTGTTAAAGAACCGCAAAGCGCTGAATTTTTGTTTTTTATCTCCGTTTTCATCAAATTCTTCGTCTTCTGAATCGTCTTTCGGTTTGTTTTCTTCTAATTCCGCATTATTTGGCGCAACATTAGTAATTTCTTCAGTCATTACACTTGCCGCATATTCTACAAAGTCATCCTTCTCAGCGGGTTCAAAAGGTCGTGCACCGGGCGCGCTATATGTGGGCGCGACATTTCTTGCGACTGGTTTTGTTTCCTCGAAAGAATTTGGCGCAGCTGTGACATACTCAGCCTCTGTTTTTCGTGTTTTGTATTGCAGTACTTCATCCCGGGGGGCATAAATTGCTTCGCGCTGACGTGTTTTTGGCTTTTTGCCGTGTTTCATCCAATAGACTGCAAAAAAGCATGCCAACGACACACCCAAAAAGAATTCCCACATGTTTTATTAATTGTTCGCAGGTATTTATAAGATATGTTGGAACCGCATAAACTCAAGCAGTATGATATAATAATCGCCGGTGCAGGCCCGGTAGGCGCGCATCTTGCATATCTTCTTTCAAAAAAAGGGCTTTCTGTTCTTGTTCTTGAGAAAAAGCGCGCGCCAGGAAAATCAGCTTGTTCAGGACTTATCAGCTTGCGACTAAAAAAACTTATTCCACTCGATAATTCGTTTGTTGAGCATCTGATCTATGGCGCGACATTCCACTCAAAAAACACATATTTGACAGTTGAAAAAAAGAAGCCGGTGGCATATGTAATAAATCGCGTTCTTTTTGACCGGCATATGATTATGCTGGCAGAAAAGACGGGCGCAAAAATTGTACTCGGCGAGCCGTTTGAATCATACTCTATTAAAGAAAATCGCATTGTTGTGAATGAAAAATATCGTGCTGAAATGCTTGTTGGAGCAGATGGCGCGGCAAGCGCGGTGCGCAGGCTTTCAGGGCTCAAAGGCAAATTATGTTTGATTAACGGCATTATTTCAATATTTAGTGAGCCATCGATTTATAGAACCGTCGATGTTTTTTACGGAAAATCGATAGCTCCAGGCTTTTTTGCTTGGAGAATTCCGCGCGGGAAATCTATAGAGTATGGACTTGCCTCTAATAAAAACCATATCGCATATTTTGAGAAATTCCTTAAGCAGCACAACCGAATGCTTGGAAAATATTACACACACCCGATAGTTTTTGGGCAAACAGAAACTGTGGGGGATCGTGTAATTTTGGTCGGCGACGCAGCGCTTCAAGTTAAGCCATTCTCCGGCGGCGGGGTGATTTATGGCTTAATGTGCGCGAAAATTGCTGATAAAGCGATAACCAATGCATTCAAAAAAGACGATTTCAGCAAAGCGTTTTTTGAAAAAAATTACGATGGACTATGGAAGGAAAAGCTTATGGAGCCCATAAAAAACGGGAAATTGGTTCGAGAGATGCTGAATTCCCTTGATGATGAAGAGCTTGACGCGTTTTTTGAGCTTGCTGCAAAGAGAAAAGATGATATAGGATCTTTTGGAGATATGGATTTTTTATAATTCTCGCAAATATATATTTTTAAGACACTGCAATAGGTATTATGGTTTCTTTTGATGTCTTTTTTTTAAGCATGATTTACATACTGACTGCAAGTTTTTGTGCGGGCGTGGCCACATACATTATGACGAAACGAATAATAATTGTTTCTAAAAATATAGGGGCCGTCGGGTATGATATACATAAAAAAAATAAGCCCGAGATCGCAGAACTCGGAGGATTTCCAGTTCTTCTTGGGTACCTTACAGGTATTTTATCATATGTGTTCGCACTTACATTTTATCTTAAAATAGATGGAGGTACAACTTCAAAAATACTTGCGGCAACACTTACCATCGTAATCATAACCCTTTTTGGATTGCTTGATGATTTGACTGCGCTTCTTCAGAAAAGAAAAATCATTGGCGGAAAAATTAATTCTGAAAAAAAGATCGGATTTAAACAAAGCACAAAATTCTTATTGCCTTTATTTGCTGCAGTTCCTCTTGCAGTTGTTAATTCCGGAGTTTCATCAATAACAATTCCTTTTTTAGGAAATGTTGATCTCGGAATTCTTTATCCTATTTTGATGATTCCGCTCGGCATTTTTGGCGCGTCAAACGCAACAAATATGCTTGCGGGCATGAATGGGCTTACAGCAGGGCTTGGAGCAGTGCTTATTTCTGCACTCGGAGTATTTGCATTTATGAATGGTGGTGTGGTGGCTGCAGCTATTGCATTTATTTTTGTTGGCGCGCTTGTCGCGTTTCTTTTTTATAACTGGTGCCCGGCAAAAATATTTCCGGGCGACAGCTTGGATTATACAATCGGTGCAGTTGCCGCATCAGTTGCAATTCTTGGTAATATAGAGCGCTTCGCAGTTATTGCATTCACACCATGGTTTGTCGAATTTTTGCTAAAGGCACGAAGCCGTTTCACAGCAGAGTCTTTTGGCGTGCTGCAAGCCGACGGAACATTAAAAGCGCCGTATGAAAAAACATATTCTCTAACGCACATTATTATGAAATCGGGCAGATTTACAGAAAAACAGGTTGTTTCAATATTGTTGGCCGTAGAGGCTGTTTTTTGCGCAATTGCGTTTGCGGTTTTTCTTTAATCGTTTATATTGATTATTCAAACAAAAACTCAAGGTTTATAAAACTACCGTATCAACGTTAGCTATGCTTTCAAAAATGGTGGACTGGAGCCTTTTGCATTATAGGAAAGGGCTTATATTTACGGCGATGTTGCTTGTTTTTGTTCTGGGTATTCTTTTTAGCACATATATGAAAACAGGCGATTTTGTCGAGCGCGGCATTGATTTTAAAGGCGGTACAGAAATTGTTGTTCCAATAACCCCAGGAATCGCCGTTGACCTGCAGAAAATACAGGCAACTGCAAGCAAAGCAGTTTCCGGCGATATAACGCTGAAAGAAACCAAAGGGTCTGCGACAATGCTTATATTCCAGAGCGATGCATCAATTACAAAAGAAAATATTATTCGCGTTCTTGATTCTGAAGGCGTTTCCTATGACTCTGGCGGAATAAGCTCGCAGGCAGTCGGAGCATCTCTTGGCACCGCATTCTGGTCTCAGGCAAAAATGGCGATAGTTGCGGCATTTTTGGTAATGGCGGGTGTTGTCTTTTACGTTTTTAAAAATCCGATACCTGCGGCCGCAGTTGTTGCTGCAGGACTTTCGGATTTTTTGTTTGCTGCAGCAATGATGGATGTTGTAGGATTGAAACTTAGCCTTGCAACCCTTGCGGCGCTGCTTATAACATTAGGGTATTCAGTGGATACTGATATATTGCTTACAACGCGTGTCCTAAAGCGCCACGACGAACAGTCTGTGGATGAGCGCATTAAATCATCGATGAAGACCGGGATGACTATGACTGTTTGTGCAATTGCTGCTATGGCGGTTCTTTATTTTGTGTCAACCTCGGTCGTGCTTAGCGAAATTGCGCTCGTGATACTATTTGGGCTGGTTGCAGACATTCCGTTTACATGGGTTCAGAATGTCGGCATTTTAAAGTTATATCTTGAAAAAAGAAAATGAATTGTTTTTTGTGTGATTAAATGGACGTTAAAAGATTGCTGAAAGAGCCAAGAATTATATTTCTCGCAGTCCTGCTCATAGCCTCGCTTGCCGTAATTGGGCCTCATTTTGTGTTTGCTCCGGGAGAGCCTGCGCAGCTTGAGACAAAAATTGTCAAAGGCCTTGATCTTCAGGGAGGGGTGCGCGCGTTGATTGCCTTAGACAACGCGACAGACGAACAGTTTCAGCAGTCGATTTCAATATTGTCAAATAGGATCAATTATTTCGGCTTAAAGGAAATGAATATACGCCCGGTGATTATAGATAACACACAATATATACAGCTTGAGCTTGCGGGCGCGAATGAGGCCCAGATGCGCGACCTTCTTGAAAAGCAGGGGAAATTTGATGCCTATATAGACCGGCATGTTTCTTTATCCGACGGAACCGGCGTTTTGAAAATTGGCGGGATTGATTTTGCAATTTCTGAAAATAATGGCACAATAACTGTCGGAAACAGCACGGTTTCAGAAAACCAGTCGTTTGCACTCGATGTTTCAGGGACAAAAATCGACATAAAGTACCAGAACAAAACAAACAACATCATCCTTCTTTTTGCAAAGGTGTATGCTGGAGCAGACATCAAGCAGATTTATCATGATGCCCAGCATTCAAATGTTGTGCAAGGTTCGGGCGGCGCGTGGATTTTTCAGTTCTCGATAGTTACTTCAACCGATTCTGCGGCGCGGTTTTCAAAAATAACGCAGGATGTACCTGTTGATTTTGCAGGAATCCAGAGGCAAAATTATCTTTCAAGCAAGATCTATTTATATCTTGATGACAATGAAATGGATTCATTAAGCATATCTTCTGATCTGAAAGGCAATTTCCTCACGCAGCCGTCAATTTCAGGACCTGGTGAAAGCAAGCAGGATGCTGTTGATAAAATGAAAAAGCTTCAGGCAATTCTTGAAAGCGGCGCATTGCCTACAAAAATAGAGCTTGTAAGCGTTGCGGAAGTTTCGCCAACTCTCGGGGCGCAATTCATGAAAATGGCTATAGTGGCGATTTTTGCAGCAATTCTTGTTGTGAGTGTTATAATTTATTTAAGGTACAGAGACCCTAGAATAGTTATTCCGATAATACTTACATCCGGCGCAGAAGTGATAATTATATTTGGAGTTGCTGTGTTGATAAAGTGGACAATAGATCTTGCATCTATTGCAGGCATTCTTGCAGCAATAGGTACCGGTGTTGATGCGCAAATAGTTTTAGTTGACGAGTCGCGAAAAAAGCATGCTGCTGAGATGAGCCTTAAAAGAAAACTCGATCAGGCGTTCTTTATAATTGTGTCTTCGGGCGCAACTATGATTGGCGCAATGTTGCCGCTTCTTTTTATCGGTGCAGGTGTGATAAAGGGCTTTGCATTTACAACAATACTCGGCGTGTTTATCGGAATTTTTATAACAAGACCAACATTCTCAAAGATTTTGGAGTATGTTCGCGCAGAATAGTCGGCGGTTAGAAATTGGAGTGGCCCCGTTGAGATTTATTCATGCCGAATCAGCAGCGGACAGGTGACTGCACCGAAGGTGCAATCGCCCTAAGCGCCGACCGATTACGCGGCCGTTGAACTCAAGACCTCCGGCTCACTAAAACGCTAAGCGCAAGTAAGCACTTGGATTTGGGCAGGACAAACTGTTCGCCCAAACGTCATATAAGACCGGCGCTCCTTCTGGCGGAATTTCGCGAATTTTTGGCAAAACCCGAAACCAGCTGAGCTACGGGACCACTAAAACCCTATATTGGCGGAGTTTTAAAAAGGTTTCTTATCTCAGATATATAAAAACCGGCTTCAAATAATCAATCTATGAAAGGAAAATTTATTGTGGTTGAAGGCCTGGATGGAAGCGGAGCATCTACGCAAGTGGCTATGCTTTCCGAATATCTGGCAAGCAAAGGATATAATGTTCTTGTGACAAAAGAACCGACAAATAACCTCATCGGCGGGCTTATAAGGGGGCAATTGACGCACGAATGGAAATCAAATCCTGAGTGTTTGCAGCTTCTTTTTGCAGCAGACCGCTCGCACCACATTGAAAAAGAAATAATTCCGGCGCTTGAGAAAGGCATGCTTGTCATATCCGACCGCTATATGTATTCCTCACTTGCTTTCGGCTCGATAGATTGTGATATGGAATGGCTGAAACATATAAATGCAAAATTCTTAAGGCCTGATGTTTCCATAATACTGAACGTTTCGCCTGAAGTTTCTGTTGAACGGATAGGGCGAACGCGCGCAGGTTTTGAGCTTTTTGAGGACAAGTCGAAGCTTGAAAAGGTTCGCACAGCTTTTGATGCGTTGGCAAAAGAAACGAAAGGCATTACAGTTATCGATGGCACTATGCCGGTAAATAAGGTTTCCATGGCGATTGTGCGGGAAGTTCAGAAGGTTCTGCAATAGATGCGCGTGTGTTGTAGACATATTTAATTAGTCGTAAAAGAATAAATATGCAATCGAGCCAATTTATTAGTGGTGCTTTGGCGCGCGCAAGATTGATGAAACTGGAATTACTGTTAGCGATTTTTCTTCCGGAGAAAATTTTGTAGGCTATATGGCTCTTGATTTTATTGCCGATGCGCGCATTCCGCGAAAATATGTGGATTCTATGAGGCGCATGGGCTAATGTTCTTTACATAAATGAAAGTAATGGCAGGATGCAGTATATTGAAATCATGCGCCTTGGCCAGCGCTTTGAAGTGCCTATTGCCACGCAGAATATTCGCCACTTTGGCGCGTATTATAAGCTGATTCCGCTGAAGTCAAGAAAAAGCGTGCGCCGATTAATTCAGGAGACTATGAAGCATTTTTCTAAAAGGGGTTGTCTGTCGCGCCGCTAATGGTGCTGCGATATTTCGCGAATATATTTATTTTGTTTTTTGGAGTATAAATAATCTGGTGTACTAAGTAATTAGTGGTGTTCTTGGAGCTTGCGCAAAAAGAGAAGTATTCTAATGAGATGCCGCCTAATGCGTATTCTTTAACAAAGAAATATATTGACTCTTTTAAAAAAATAGACTGTGTCGTAGACGCATGCGTTTCTGCAGAACTTGTTAAATTAATGCGCGAAAACGGCAAAAATGTTTTGTATATGGCTGAAATTGATGCACTAACTGGAGGGCATTTATCTGATAACGATATAATTAACATAGCAAATAGCCATAATATTCCGGTGATTACTTTTAATATTCCGCATTTTTTGGGTTGTGTTGAACTCATTCCGCTGAAAGCCACCAGCGTGAAACGCCAATTTGCGGTGATATCAAGTTACGAATAATATTGTTGCATCAACAAATTCTGAAATGTTTTTTCATGACGTTTTAATAATAAAAACATTTGCAATAAATATTTGAGTGGTTGCATTTATGCGCATAGCGATGTTGTAAAAAAACCCTTTTTGTTCTTAGCAGAATTTGCTATATCCGGCAAAGATAAAAAAGGAAAACAAGCGGATGAATATAAACGAACACTTATTGATTCAGGACTTTTCGAATATATTGACACGGGCATAGCCTGTGTAATTTCTGGCGGCGAATTGCGTGCTCGCAATAATTTTGATTTTAGAATATTTGTAAAATGTATTCCCGATTATGTGTTGGGGAATGTAATGTCTTATCTGAAAGAGTCGCACGCACAAAGCATGCTGGCAGCTAATCTGAAGCTGTTTGACAAAAACACTATTTCGAGTGGAGCTGACATATATCAACTTCTTGTGCTTGATACTGCTCAGCGCCAAAAAGTGGGCGATGCTGCATTCGGCGATGCACAAGGCCACGCGTTAGAAGGAGCACTTAGAGCGATGCTTACAAAAAAAGAATATCTTCCTGACGGCGGAGAATATGTTGATTTGCGTCAGCCGCCATACTCTGTAGATGCCGATTTTGGAATTTCTTTTGATTCAGAGAACTGCCTTTTAGAATATTATCGGAATTTGCGCGATGCCGAGTCTTGTTTTAAACTGCAGACAAAACGCAGATTATGACGTAAGTTCGCTAACGCGTACTTTCCCTTCTTTTCCGGTCTTCATATTTCTCACAATAACTGCGCCTTCTGCAAGCTCTTTTGGACCTACAATTATGATTTTTTTTGCGCCGGTTTTATTTGCAAAGTCGAACTGCTCGCGCAGGCTTTTGTTCATTATGTCGATTTCTGCAGAAATTCCGGATTTGCGCAAGTTCGCAGCGATTTTTATAGTATCCGCGCGCATGGAATCATTTACAGCCGCAACGAAATATTCCGCGCCGTTTTTTTTGCCGCCAAAAAGCCCTGCAGCCTCCATTGCTGCAAGAGTGCGCTCTATCCCCCCGGCAACGCCGCATGCAGGCATTTTCCTGCCGTATATTCCTGCTAGATTGTCATATCTTCCGCCGCCAAAAAGAGAGCCCAGTTCAGGCGTTTTCAAGTCTGCGGCTTCGTAGACAATGCCTGTGTAATATCCAAGGCCCCTCACAACTGATAAATCCAGCACGCACTTGTCATAAACTCCGAACGCGCGAAGCAGTTCGCCCAATGTCTTGAATTCGCCAATAATTTGTTCAAGTCCGCCAAATTCTTTTGATTTTTCAAGCTTTGCAGTGACGTCGGCGATTTTTCCGCGCATAGAAAGGGACGAAAGTATCTTTTCTGCATCTGCTTTTTTTATTCCGTACTTTTCGAATTCCGACAAAAGCGCATGTTTCTGGAGCTTTGCGATTTTATCTATTGTACGAAGCGCGCCTTCTACATTTTCTTCTTTTACCCCGCAGCTTTTGATTATGCATTCAACAAGCCTGCGGTCATTTATTCGCACTTCGAAATTTTTCAGGCCAAGAGCATTGAGTATCTCGACAGCAAGCGCGATTGTTTCTGCATCTGCCTTGATGCCCTTTGCGCCGAAAATCTCGACATCCCACTGCCAGAATGAGCGGAAGCGGCCGAATTGGGGGTTGTCATAGCGCCACATATTTGAAATGGCGTATGCTTTAAATGGAAATGTCACCGGTGCGGTTGCAGCCATTCGCGCAAGCCCCACGGTTAAATCAAAGCGCAGCCCCAGTTCTCGGCCGCCTTTGTCCTTGAGTATGTATATTTCGTTTTTGACATCCTCCCCGGATTTTGCAGTAAGCGTTTTTAAATCTTCGAGTGCTGGCGGCTCTACTTCAGTATAGTTCCAGCGGTCCAGCACCGAGCGTATCTTTGCATATATTTCCTTTCTTTTCGCCATTTCTTCTGGCATTATGTCCTTCATGCCTTTCGGCGGCTGGAATTCGGGCATATAATCACTTTTGATTTTAACAATATATATTCATCTGCAGATGAATTATTAGTTTATTTAAAAAACACGCGCAAATCATTCAAAACAATATAATTGCTTGTTTCAAAGCGCGCGTTTTCTTCCGGATTATTTCCATCTTCTTTTGAAATCAGTGGCGCGAGGTCACTTCCATATTGGTTTGTCATTTCAAAAGATCGTTGTCTCGTTTTTTCTTCAGAAAACGGCGCATTATCTAGTGGGCTATACATTACTCTCACCCCCTTCGGTTTCAGGAACATTAATCGCGCTTCCGCTATCGGTAATTTTTTCAATACCTACAAAAACAACCGCGCCAAAGCTAAGTTTAAGCCTTTTTCTGATTGACGCAGGAACGATTATTCTTGCGCGCTCATCGAGCTTTGCGGTGAAAAACAGAATTCGAGAATTCGGGCTGTCGCTGATGCCGAAAATCATCCTTTCGGATGAAGCAATTCACCTTTTATGTCCTTTGGCATAGATTTCACCACTTAGTAATTGTAATTAAAAGTATATAAACTTATGTGGGAAATTACCCTTTATGCCCCTTTCTTTTTCAGCACGTGTCCTTGAACTTACAAAAAGAATCCCAAAAGGCAAAGTTTCGACTTACGGCGACATTGCAAAGGCGCTCGGAAACCCAAAAGCTGCGCGCGCTGTAGGAAACGCATTGAATAAAAACCCGCATCCAGTAACTGTTCCGTGCCACAGGGTTGTGCGCTCTGGCGGCGCTGTTGGCGGCTATGTTTCTGGGAAAAAAGAGAAAATCGCGCTCCTTAAAAGCGAAGGAATCAAAATTAAGCGCGGCAAAGTCGCGGATTTTGATAATATACGATGGATTTTTAGAAAACGTTGAAGCAGAGGGTGGGATTTGAACCCACATAAACGGGCTTTGCAGGCCCGCGCCAAACCGGGTTAGGCGACCTCTGCGTGTTTTGTCATTTTTATGTGTGCGAGAAGTTATTTAAATGCTGTTTTGGTTAAAACAAAATCAATAAAGAAAAAAATCAATAACTCCGGCGGTTAAGCCGGAGTTTGCTTGTTTAAAAATTTATTTTTTTTATTGTTCGCTTTTTACAGTTATGTACGCTTCTTTAGTTATTAGATAATTGTATGTCGCGGTTGCAATAACTGTATGGCTTGTTGTCGGATTGGTTCCTGCTGCAGGGGTGTATGTGCAAACCACATTCTTCGCCTGTCTTATGTTGACATCTTTGCTACCATCACAACTCGTTGTTTGTCCATCAACAGTCACCATTACTCGAAGTTTATCTGTGTCTTTTTGATTAATGTCTGGATTCATTGCAGTACAATCACCGGCTGGTAATGTTGTGAATCCGCCACCCACATTAGATACTTCAAATACTAATGTAAGTTTTTTCCCAGAAAGCACAGTGTCTCCCGAGAGAAGTTTCATTTGTATCGGGCCTGCTGTTGCTCTTGTGATTGCGTCCGATGTCGGGGGGTTGGATATTCTAATCTCGTTTTTTGAAATTTCATTTATATTGCTGAATGTGGTTGTTGAGTATGGGTAGCATACTCTTGCATAGAATGTGTACGGATTAGACATTCCTGGAGCAAGACCGAGAGAGGGAGCTGTTAAATCCAATGTTTCAACAACAAGGCTTCCAGGTATTTTTCTTGCAACGTCGGGTGGTGAAAATGAAACTGTATCAAGTGTTTTTGATGTGCTTCCAGCAGTCACAGCCCAAACTTGTGGTGTGGATCCGTCCATAACCGGGCCATAGATCCAAAGCTGACTGGACGTAGTCATAGCTTTAGCGCCAACGTTCTGAACTTGAATATTTAATGTTGTTAATTCATTTTCAAATAATGCGTCTGTATCTAACGAAAAATCGTTTATTACAACACCCGCTATTTGGCTGAATTCAACGCCGGATGTGCTGGTCGTGCCAGTGCATCCCGAAACAATCACCACTGCTAGAATAGATAATATTGCAAAGTTTTTTGTATGCATTATCTCACCAATACATCATTTATGGTGCTGTGTATTTATATACTTTTACCACTTTAACTACTTTATGCGCGTCCCTTTATCGGTTTTGTTGTGATTTGCATGTCCCGCCGTATGTAATATGTGTAATCCGCAGTTGTGACAAACCTGAACGGCGAAAGGATTGTAACCCCTTCAGGTATTGTGAGGTCGCAGGGAATGATTGATGTTGTCTGTTTTTGGATTTGGAGCCTTGTTTTTAGATCTTCGAGCGCATCTATCAATTCAAGAAGAGTCATACTACAGACAGGATCATCTAGTTCGGGGGCGTTCATATTTCCCGGACAAAGATTAGTATCATAATCAATCACAAGTTGTTTTAGATTTTCCATACAGTACGGATTTGTAGGGTCTTTATACGGGCAGTTAGGGTCAAAACAAGAACATCGATATGCGTTAAGAGCCCCAATCACTAAAGCATCATCAGAAGCACCATATCCTTTTATGGTTTTAAAAAGAGCTAAATTTTCATTGATATTTTTTAATCCCGCACACCCCAATATTTTGTTTCCCCGTAATTCTATTTCTGAGGCAGTTAAAATATCAAGATTACTTACCTCCGCAATCCCTTCGCCAACATTTCTGACATTTAAGAAAACAGTCCATTCAGAATCCATTCGAGCAGGTATGGGCTGCGGCTCAGCAGGCGCAAAATTAACTGCAACCGGGCCGTAGCTTGCGATATTGTCGCCTACAAGAGTCATGTCTTTTTTAGTATATAATCGCTGTGCGACTTCAATAGGGTCTGCGAAATAAACGTATGTATTTGTAATCGCTTTTGCAGAATAAGCTGTCTGGAATTTGAATGTGCATTTGTGCGTCATTTCTGCGATTTTTTCGCTTGACGGGGCTTTCATCGCCCATTGGACTGTGTGGCTTTGGCCAGAAGGTATTTTTAAATAGCATGCAGTAACGGGTTTACCGGTAAATGTTTCTATAATTCCATTAATCATTACCGCGCCTATTGGATTTCCGCTATTGTCTTTTACAAGAGGTATTAGCGGAGCATCTAAATCAGGTGTTGCAGGATTTGCATATAACTGCACGCAGGTTGCGCCGGAAAGTATCTGGAAATCGGCATCTCTTACACCTGATTGTTTGCTGTTTGCATTGTATAATGACGGGCAGTGGTCTATCAGGAGATAATCGCCATTCCATTTTGGGTTGAGTTCTGCTTGAGAGCCTCGCGTATTTGCATCTTTATCTATCAATAGATATGTGCTTTCCTGGCCGACATTTTCAACTTCCATTCTGATAATTATTGCATCCTCTGGCTGCACAGTGTTTGCCGGAAAAATATCTATGCTTTTTATTTTCAGCATGTCTTTGCTCACTATCTGCGTTTTTGTTTTTCCGCTTTCAAGGCATCCTGCGGCAAATATTATGAATGCCAAAGTAACATACAATACAACAATGCCTTTTTTTTGCGATTTCTTTTCAGAAATATAAATCCCCTGCGTACTATATAGTCATTTGGATTATTATGCTTAATAACTTTTTTGAGACTGCCGGAAACTTTTTTGAAACCTATTTTTGGAACGGCATAAAATACGATACTGCCTATAACTGGATTGACACTCTTGCCTATTCACTCATCTTTGTCGGAGCCGCGTGGTTTCTCTACGGCCGGTTTTTCAAGGCGAAAAAGATTTCAATAAACCGCGAATTTATGATTGCTCTTGTCGGGTGGATATCTTTTGGAAGCGCTATGAGGGCTGCCGAAGACGCAAAAATATTTGAGACAATCTTTCTGGTTACGCCGTTCCACTATATTACGATATTTGCAATATCTCTTTCGGCGCTTCTTTTGGCTTTGCATTTCAACAAAAGAGTTCCTTACTGGAAAAGTTGGGGTTTGTTGGGATATTTTCTTGCTGTTTCTGTCATTTTTATGCTTCCGCTTAAAAAAGCCGACGGCGTCCTTCTAGTGCTTGGCGTCTGGCTTTTTTGGATTTTTATTTTTTGGGTTTTGCGAAAGCGTTTTTCCGGATTTTTGACTAACTGGAATATTGCCGCGCTTTCAGCCCAGATGTTTGATGCGTCATCGACATTCGTTGCTCTTACATTTTTTTCGAATTTCTGGGAAAAGCATATTCTTGGAAGCTCTGCAATGGCCTTTTTTGAGTCGCGAAACATTTTTCTGATATTCGGCTCCGCATCTTGGGTTATGTTTGCACTCAAGCTATTGGTAGTGCCCGCAGTTCTTTTTGCAATAGATAAATATGGAGAAACCGAAGACGAAAAGAAATTCATGAAGATGATAATCGTTCTATTGGGCATTGCAATCGGGTTTCGAAATACGCTTGAACTCGGGATGTTTGGATAACGTATATATAACAAGCAATGCAATTGTCTCTATGCTTCAGCTCATCGCATCAGTTCTTATCGATGCAATTGACGCATCCCCTATTGATGAACTTTCAGTTGTCGGGATTCCGGCAGTTGCTATTGCAGAAGGGCTCATAATATATTGGACAACAAAAAGCAAGGCGCTTGCAGTTACAGGTATGCTGGAAAGCGTAATCCCAGTTGTTGATATTATTCCATTTGCAACAATCTCATGGATAATCAAGCACGGAAAATTGATCGGAATAATCCTTTTGGCAGTGCTTATTGTTGTTATGTACTTGCTCGGATGGCTTGCGCTGCCGATTTGAGACCCCTTATTTCGGGCAGCTTGCATCCTTGCTCTCCGATGCTATGTCTACTCGAATTATTTTGTTAAGCCCAAAAGCTCCGCTGGTGTAATATATATTTCCCACGTAAATCTTTCTGTCGCTGAATAGTTCGGTGTTGTCCTCAGCATCATTGAATACATCTATCGTTTTTTCCGGTTTAAAGAACTCTAGATGGAACTCCACACCCGTATCTGAACTTACGCCCGTAAGAGTGTATGGTTCGCCGGTTACTTTTGTTTTAATATCTCCGGCAGTAATTTTATCATCGACACACCCGGCAATATTTACTTTTATCTCTTCACATTTTTTTTCTTCACTATTTAATGAGATACTTCCTTTGTATTTCAAATAGCACGCATATATTCGCTGTGCAAACGCATCAATGATAGCGATCTTTGTTTGCGGCGTTGTTTTCAGGGGGCTTATTGCCGATGCCCTTAAAACTTCAGCATCCTTTTTGCAGGTTTCAGCAATAGTCGGTCCCGGCTGCTTGACGCTAACAGACACAAGTTTGCTATATTCGAAGCGGTATTTTATATTTGACCGCACCAGAATCGTTGATGTTTGGCTGATGCTCTTTTTTTTGTCTTCTGAAAATCTGAATCTGCATCCGAACATGCGCATACCCGATTCGATTACAACCGGATCTCTACCTATCAGGTCTATTGGTAAGTATTTGATGTAATCATTTAAAGTGGCTTCTGCCGCTGTTCTGAAATCGTTGCGTTTTGTTATGTACTCATCTATTGCAATTCCGCGGTATTGTGAAAGATAATTTCCTGTCGCATCCCTTTCCGCATAAGTCAAACTGCAGGATTCATCAATTCGGGGGGTGCCATCCTCAAATGTATCTACCAGCTCAAGATCTTTTGGAATGTAGATTGTGACTGGCGGATTGTTTGCATTCGGCGTAAGTATTGCTTTGCCTGCATGCTCTAAAACAATGCCGAAGTATATTTTAAACACTTGCATATTGTTCGGGTCGTTGATGTTTCCTGCTACTGTAATCGGTATTGGCTGCTGGCGGTCTGTCCGCATTGTGACTTTAAACGGGCCGGCAGATGCAGTGGACAACTCGTTAACCCATACAAGCTTCTCGTTGCGCAGAAGATCTTCATAATAGTCTCTGGCAATTAGCTGCAGATTTAGTGTTGCATCAGCCTCGTAATTATAGGCTGTCTGCGTTTCTATTTTATATGTTCCCGGGCACTCTGGCGCACGGAACGAAATGCTGCCGTAGTATTTTTCAAGCGGTGCGATTTTGCCGACAAGAGTTTCATCCGAGCAATCATCACCAGTATATCCTTCACATGCGGGATCGCAAAAGATGCCCATAACTGAGCCGCAGGCATCTGTAAATGTGTTGCCGACGCTGTTTATTACGACCTTTGTGGCTTCTTTTGTTCCTTTATTTTCAAGCGAGAAGATAACATCAACAGATTCTTTGGGATATACTGTTTTGGGCAGCGGTTCAATGCTCATTATTTCAAGCGCTGCAGATGTCAGCCCCTGGTCGCGGGTTCCCTGCTCTGCGAATTGCTTCTCATACCATTTATTGGGATTCGTAAGCATCAGCCATGTGTTGTTTAGAGCCGCGTTTATTTCGGTGCCTATGCCTTCTGTGCTGAATCCAGTGGTTACGCTTAACTGCGTGCTGAAACTGTTGACTTGTTGCGTTATGGCCGCTCCCCAGCCAGATGCCGCAATCCAGCCGACCATGAGCAATGGAACCATCATGATTGCGCCGAATGCTGCGCCCTGCCTGCACGCATAAGCGAATAATGCGGTTACTATAAGCACCATTGTTGCAAGGACGCCGGATGCAAAGAAATATGCAGTAAGAAAAGAAAGCCCGAGGAACAAGACGATGTCCTTTGCAGCCATTGATGTTGAGATTGCTGCGGCGAACATAATGAATATAACCCGCCCCGACATGTCTGGAAGTGCATTGAGCAGTACTGCGAATAATGCAGCCACCCACGCAAGCAATGCGATGATGTTTACTATCTTCGGATCTTTTTGTTTGGTTGTGCTTCTGTTTACAGTTACGCTCCTTTCACTTTGAAGAGTTGCGCCGAAAATAACAATGAAAAATGTGATGAGCGCAAGCAAGTAGTTGAGATTGAATCCCAACACTCCGACAGAAAGAATTATATACAGAACTAACACTGCCAAAGCGACGATTCCTTTTACGTCGTCTGTGCTGGGTTCTTTTTTGTCCGTCATTTATTAACGCCCTCATTCGTCAAAGTATTTTTTTCTTGCTTTTTCGATTTCTTCCTGAGAAACACCTCTTTGATTTGCAAGCGATTCTTCTTCGGAAGGATAAAGCAGCTTCGTTTCATGCATAGTTTTTCCAGTTATTTGTTTTTGTTCTTCTTCCTTTTCCTCTTCTTCGGGCGGTGTTTCGCCTTTTGGCCCTTCCGGCGTAGGTGTTGGCGCACCATCCCCACCGACAGTATCATCAACTATTTTCTTTTCACCATCTCTTTCTTGCTTTCTTTCTATGAAATCAAGAATCATTGATATCAGTCCGATAATAGTTCCGATTATTGCAAAGGTCCAATATTCACCGCCGAAATCCCCGCCGCCGAAATTAATAAGAGCCCAGCTGAAAAGGAACATTCCAAGAACAAAGACCATGAATTTCGGGGCGATTTCAGTCCAGTTGAGTTCTTTGGATTTTAAGCCGATTGGTGATTTCAGCCAACTAAAACGTCGCTTTGTGTTTTTTCCGCAAGACGAGCATTCATAATAGTCTGGCGTATTACTATTGTTCCCATTATTATATCGTGCAAGGAATGTGGGTTGTCTACAGCGTGGGCATATATCGCGAACTCTTTTGCGATAGTCGGGGTCGTTGAGAAGACTATCACCGGACTTTTTGATAATTTCATTTTTTTCTTTTTCACTTAATTTGGATATTCTTTTGAATATTCGTTTGAAAAAGTCGCTAGTAGTATCTTTTTTTTGAGCCGTTCTACCAGAATAATCATTTACCGATTCGTTATAATCACATGCAGAGCACCGATATTCATAAAGTTCATTGTTAGTGTTATATCGCGCAAGAAGTGTGGCTTTTTTACATCGGGGGCAAATATTTCGGACTTCTTTTCTGTAGCTTTCATCTTTGATAAGATTGTTTTTTGATTTTTGAAAACGTTTTTTTATTGAGTCGATTAATGAACTTTCGCGTTTTTTTGCTGCGGATTCATCATACATGAACTGCAATATTAGGATGCCTTCAGAAGACCAGTAATCAATAAGTGAGAGATATTCTTTGTTCATTTCATCAACGAGCGAATTAACGAGTTCGATGGAGACCGTATTTGAATAAAGTCGGATTTCAAAATGAATGGTCTTCATTTTTATTATGTTAAGAATCAAAACCTTTCGCATAATTGCTTTAAAACGATCCATATCCTTTTTCATCAAGACCGGATTTGAAAAGCCATACCATTTTGAAGTAAACACATTGCTCGGCGTCAGATAGAAATATCCGTTGTTTTGAAGGTGTGTTATTGCAATTTTGGCAGTGCCTTTCAATTGGGTGTATTTGTCTTGATATATGATGCAGTTTCCTGCGCCGAATCCTTTGCCGCTATTTTTCCAAATATCTGATTGGTCTAGCCTTGATTTTGGGGTGTTTTCGGGTCTTGAGGCAGGTTTATAGAGCCTAAATATTTTTCCTTCTTCAGTTTCCGGATAAATTTCCTGCACGTCCATCGGACCTTTCAAGTCCCCTCTCCACGGTATCTTATCTATTTTCGCCTGTGATTTATCATAATTGAATGTCAATAGAACATAATTTAGATTTTCATTCATTTTAAAAATGTTTAATACAAATAAATTCTCTGTAAAATAATTTATTATATCGGTCAGGTAAGATGTTGTAATCATTTTAGATATTGTCGTCTTCACTATTCCTTTACCTCGCAATATGTCAACAATTTCATATCCTCGCAATTTTCTTTCAGACATTCCTAAGTTAATTAGATATGAAATGACTTCGGAAGGTATGTTTTCAAATACGAGACGAACCTCTATGTCCGGCTCTATTAGATATATTTTGGATGAATCTATGGAAAAATCTATTTTGCCTTTAAACGCACTTTTGACTTTTTCTGCAAATCCTTTGAACTCTGGATGTGCTTTATTATATATTATCAAAGAAGCTCTTTTCTTTCTTTTAATGGGAACTCCGGCGGATTCGAGCACTTTTTTTAAGTCATCATTACTCTTAAGCCAAGAATCATCATTTGCTTTTACGGAAGCCGATCCTCGCCATAAAGGGCGCGCCCTTTCGGTATCCCGATCAAGTGATTCGCGCGTTATGTTCTTTTCATAATCCTTCTCTGTTGAAAATTGTTCTGTTTCAAAAACATCATATGGCATCGGTTTCTCATTTAATAATTCATTTATCTTTGTATCATCAAAACCTCTTTGTTGAAGCTCCTGCCGTATATCGCCCCTAAAAGGATTATTTAGATCATTCTTCTTATACTTTTTAACGAGCCGTCTTGCCGCCACTTCATTAAATGCGTCACTTTGAGTAGGTCCTGGTTCCCAATAAGTGCTCCTAATTATGGTGGCCATCACGTTTTTTTCTTCTTCGGAGATGTTAAAATGACTATCACTGACATTACAATGCTCGCAAAGTCCATTCATGGGTATTTTATGCCCGCAAAGAGCGCAGTAATTATCTCCCATAAACCCACACGAAAAATCATTAATAATCTAATTTATCCGCGCGCGTTAATATAGATTTTCAGCGCGAAATCGTTATATATTATCCCGAATTAATTTCCACCCCATTATAGAATACATGAAAAAGCTGAATAACGAGAAGATTCGTTGGATCATAAGGCAGAAAGACAAACGTGCCATAAAAAACGCAGATATTTCATTTTCGCAGAAAGTAACTGTGCGAAGAATAAATCAGCTGTATTCAGAATACACGAAAACAGGCATTATGCCCGTTTTAAAGAAATGCGGAAGAAAACCAAAACTCCTTACTGAAGAGCAAAAGAAAATAATTGATGATATTCGTGACGAATATAAAGTCGGTCCTCTTGGATTGGAAAAAGTAATTCAAAGAAAGTATAATGTGCGTATTCCGCATAACGCAATATATAAACACTTGCTTAGCAAAGGACAAGTAATGGAAAATTCAAAGAAAAAGAAAC
>JAHILE010000041.1 GCA_018897155.1 Nanoarchaeota archaeon
ATCGAATTCAGGCGCAGTAATGCCTGTAAATGACCTGAAAGAATTCGTTTTTTTATACAGTTTTTCATAGGTTATCATGTTATCTCCCCTGAGATAACATGGTTTTTGGAGTTTATGTGGTTAATTGCGCAAGAGGTTTATTTCTCTTAACTGCTTCTGAACCTCCCTTCTGAAAGTCCTGAAAACGTTTGTTGTCATTCTGTTTTTCAAACGGATCTCTCTCCTTTGACTTTGTAAGAACGAGAGGATCCATATCATCCTTTCGTTTCCAGGGTTTCTCCGTTTGCACTTTGATAGTCTTACCCATCAGCAATCACCGATTCCATTAATCGCGCGATTTATGCGTTCCAGACTTTCCCGTTCTTCGGTCTTCTTCTTTTTGTCTTGCCCAGTATTAACTGGGGCTTTGAAGTTTACCATATTTACACCTATCAGCAACGCCTGAGCTCACACTGCGCTGCCGTTTATATTCCATCCCCTCAAAAAAAAGTACTGGTACCGCCAGATACCATCACCATCTTTGAGGCTGTGTGAGAGTAATTTCGAAAGACAAATCATTCTAGAATTACTGAAGTTTTGCGTTTTTTGGGCAGTTGAGCTCAAATATCAATTCACAAAAACTGAAATTTGAGTGTGAATTTTAAAAAACGCAAAACTTGAATAGAATTAGATAAACACCTCTATGTGTAGTGTCTTGATTGTCTTTCATCGGCTTTTTTATCATCACAAATAAAATTACATTCGCGATGCTTCAATATGATTGCGTCTAACAGACGTGAATCAATTGAAGAAAAAAAAGCGCGTAAAAAATTTTAATTTATTTGTAAAAAACATGAAATCACCATATATAAAAAATAATAGTTACTTACACGTGACACATCACTAATCCACTAAGAAGAAATGTACGTAAATCTTTATATAGTTTATCGACATCTGCCGTAAAAATCAAAAAACAATCAATGCTACGGAGATTACGCTCAAATAAGCACGGGCACTGATTTCAGCACTTCAAAAGGAGATTTTTATAAAAATCAGGAACATATGCTATCACTGTGGCTGATACGCTACAATAGAGAATGCCCGCGTGACTTTAGAAACGACGGACAAATAAAAGATTTAGATGGCGTGTGTCTTTCAGATATAACGGCACACCAAAAACAATGCGCAATTATCGCGGGCTCTATAGATTTCGACAGCCTACAAGAAGGATTAAAGGAAAGTATATGCGGAATCATGTATTTTCGGCTTTTAAACTTTCGCGCGCAAAAATAATAGCATGCCAGAAAACATCATTGACAAAGTCGCAAAAGTCGCGCGCCTCTCTCTAACCGATGCCGAAAAGGCAAAGTTCGAACGTGATATGAACGACATTCTTAAGGCGTTCGGTTCCCTCGACCGCGCGAAAACAGACGGCGTAGAGCCTGCTTTCCAGCCGATAGAGACAAAGAACGCATTGCGCGACGACGTAGTTGAAGAATGCTTAAGCCAGGAAGACGCGCTTTCAAACACTGTGCATAAGGAAAACGGATTTTTTAAGGGACCTCGCGTTATTTAGAATCTTTTTTAATATTTTTTCCTACACTCAGCCCTGCCACATAGTGCTTGAGCTGAAATTCAAGGGTTTCATCGCTGCTTGCAATGTCCTCGAATGAAGAAATTTCCTTGTATATCTGCTGCAAGGCATCCTTTGCACCAATTTTTGTTTCAATAATTCGCTCATAATGATTTTCGGGCGCATTGACAAGAACGCTTATGCTGTTTTTTGACGCATACGCGAATTCAAACGTCTTCTTTCCAGGTATGCCTATTACATCAACCTGAAAGCTGCCATTTACAGCATCTTGCTCGCTAAAGGCTAAAGTAGGCCTTACATTTATCGCTCCTTTGATTTCTTTGACATATTTTAGATTTTCTTCAGACATATTAAAACCTCATTAAAAATAACTTTCAAAACCCGGAACTTTCGGTTTTTCTTCCGCAGGTTCTTTTGGCATAACAACTTTGGAAACTTCATAAAGGCATTCAGAAATACGCGGTTTGCGCGTTTCGTTTATTTTTTGCAGTTTCGTTATGTCAAAATCAGCAGGATATAGTACTGTCAGTAAAAAGGCTGCGCCTATTTTTTCTGTCAGTTGTTCAAATTTTAAGTCATTGTAGAAACTTAATATTTTCGAATCCACTTTTGTATCCCCTTCATTACTCTTAAAAAAAGTTTCGGAGTAAGCAGCCACTTCATCGGCTCGCTTGGCAGTAATTTCACTGTCGGATGCAACGCGAAGGCCATTATGCAAAGATACAACTGCATGCATAGGAATGTACTCATCAAGTGTTTTTACAAGCATCTTTTCATCAACCATAAAATCATTAATTACTATTGTATAGTTACTTTAAAAGCTTTTATTATGGATGAAATGTCATTAAAAGACACGTATTAAGCCTTTAAGCTTCCCGCGCGAATAAATATGCTTACAAGAGAGGATGCTCATGTCATTCATCGTCAAACCTTGCGCAGGCGGAACTGTTTTTGTAATTAATTTTGATAATCTGCGCAAACTAGATTTTCAAGGCATTATTGAGAAAACAAAAGGCTCGCGCTTTAAATTATCAGTAGAAACGCCGGAAGTCCTGCTTCTGAAATCAGGCGATATCGGCATCACACTATTTAAAAGCGGCAAGATAATGGCAAAAAACGTGAAGTCGCACGAGGAAGCTGAGAAAATAGCAGAAGAATTCGGAAAGGTCATCGGCGCGAATTAGGCGATTTCTATTTAAATACATCTACAAAGAATTATTGCAGTGGGCATGTAGCTCAGCTTGGATAGAGCACTGTTGCGGCCGCATAATCGGCCGGCGCTTAGGGCGATTTGCACCTTGGTATGCAAAGCTTGAAAATCATTATGATTTTCAAGACTGCATTTTCGATGCAGTCACCTGTCATTACGTCGGCTTAAATGCAGCTGCGGTGTAGGCCTTCTAAGCCAGGGGTCGGGGGTTCAATGGAATTCTAAAATATTCCGAACTTATCCCTCCATGCTCGCTAATAATTCTCGGAAAATCGATATGCTTGAACTTTACGGCCTTAAAATCAACGTCTTTGAAAACGTCTATGAGCCCGCAGAAGACACATTTCTTCTGATTTCCGCGCTCCAAAATTCGGATTTGAAAAACAAAACGGTCCTGGAAATCGGCACCGGAAGCGGAATTATTGCGCTATTTGCCGCGCGATTCGCAAAATCTGTCCTTGCAGTTGACATAAATCCGAAAGCAATAAACTGCGCAAAAGAGAACGTGAAAATAAATGGCATAAAAAACGTCGAATTTCGCGAAAGCAATTTGTTCTCAAATATAAATGAAAAGTTTGACATCATCATCTTCAATCCGCCGTATCTGCCTGATGAGCAAATAACGCAGGACATCGCACTTGACGGCGGGCATGACGGAAGAAAAGTGATTGAAAGATTCCTGGAAGATGCGCCAAAATTCCTGAATGCGCGCGGCAAAATATTTCTTCTTGAATCCTCGATTTCGCATTATGAAAAAACGCTGCAGCATTTTGAAAAAATCGGCTTTAATGCAATAATAATTGCACGAGAGAAATTTGACTGGGAAGAGCTTGTTGTAATGAAAGCAACGCATATATAAAGGCGCGCACAATAATCTGATATGAAATGGCTTGCAATCGGCTTTTTAATCTTCATCTCTTCTGTCATGGCGTTCGCAATTCCAGACACCGCATCTTCTATATGGTTTGAAGGAAACACATCACAGCATTATGCTCCAAGCTGCTTTAATGTAAACTGGAGCGCAGTTTCAAATGAAGATATATCGAATTACACGGTGTTTGTAGTAAATTCCCTGAACGGCAAAACAATACTAAAATCGACAAACACAAGCGCTACAGGATTTATTTTTTCAGGGGCTAATGGAATGAAATATCAATTTAAAATCGCCGCGATTAACACCACCGGAAAGCAAGGCCCAAATGCTACGTCCGATTGGATGTTCGTAGATGCTCTTGCTCCGAAAGTATATTTTTACTCCACGTCCCCTGCAAACGGCGCATATATGAAAATAAAAAAAATATGGATAACTATCAACGTAAGCGGCTCAAACAGCAACACACTCATAAATGAAGGCTCTGAATCTTCGATAATTGCGGGCTCAATAGCCCATAAAGTTAAAGTTGATATGGTTTCCGATGCATCTACGGCATACATAACTATGGATAGCGGCACTTCAGAAAGAGTAATTGCCGGAAACAGGTATATTATTAACGGAATGTTGGTATATATAAACAGCATTTCATATGGAAGCGGAACGAACAAAGTCGGAATAAGCATTGCAGAATCAGGGCTGAATCTCATACTTAATTGGAATGGCGCAAACGAAACCAACACATTCACATATTACGGAACATACTGGGATGTTTCAAAAATTCTGATGGATGAGCGGCTGTATACCTATTATGTATGGGCGAATGATTCTGTCGGAAACATAAATATCAGCGAAAAAAGAACCATAAGATATAATCCAAGCTATCAACAAATATCCCTTTTATCGCCAGCAAATAAAACATATGACGCGCTTCAAATACCCCTAGAGTATGGTTATTTCGACACAGGCACATATTTGTGCTGGTATGAGTACAACAAAAAGAATGTAACGCTTACAAACTGCGGAAATTCGAATTTTTCGGCAATACGAAATGCTGCGTCAAAATTAACGCTCTGGATAAGAACCTCTTCAGGCAATTTAATATCTCAAAGCACAACATTCACCACGGCAATTCCTCCGGCAATTTTCTCGCACACGCCCGAAAATAATTCAATGCTGACACCCCCGTCTCTTAGCGGAAACAATGTTCTGCATATCGGCGTAAGAACCGACATAATTTCACAATGCGGCTTTTCCACAGAAAAAGGCACTGATTTTGATTCGATGGATTTGTTCAAAACCACAAATTCAACCATACATAACACAACGATGAACATAACTGATTCAAGAGAATACAGGATATTTGTGCGCTGTAAAGACATGTTAGGAAATGCAAATTTAGAGGATTATTATCTCAAATACACGACATTGAATGGATCAAACAAGCTTTTGATAGATCCTGAAGAAAAAATAGCTAAAAATGGATACTTCCGTGTGGAAGTTTTAAGTGATAGAACAAAAACGTTCAACGTCCCGATAAAAAACATTGCATCATCGACAATAGTAAAACCCGAAATAATACTAACTGGAACCGGAGCAGATTACATGATTGCAAAGCTTCGCTCAGACACTATTCCTGCAGGTTCTGAAGGCACGCTTGAAGTTACAATAACTCCAAATGACCTCGGCATATTTGATTCCAAAATAAACATAACAAAAGGCGAATCAAGTGCTGTATTGACTATTTCAATAACCGTCTATAAGGTATTCAGTAATGACCTAAACGACTTGAAAGAAAAAAGAATTGCACTTGCTGCGCGCCTTGATGCATTGAAGAAAAAGAACGCTGATGTTGACGATTTAATATCAAGTACAGAAACATTGCTATCTGATGTGAATGACGGCATATCTTTGTACAACAACGGAAAGTATAGCACTGCAAAAGAAAAAGTAGACACTTTAAGAACAGAGCTTGAAAACATCGAAGAAAAAACCATTGAAATGGAAGAAAACCAAAAATCCAAAGATTTATCAAATGATGACTTCTTACAAACAATAGAAAACAGTTCAAGTAAAATTAAAAAAGCGCAAAACATAAACATGCAAAACGAAAGCATCAATGGTGCCGACGACCCGGGCAATATATGGATTGCGATCGGAGTAATTTTTTTAGCAATTATTATCATCATAGTTGCGACATCCATACTGCCTAATGATTATGGGAAGAAAAATGATGCTGAAGAAGATGACGATCAAGAGCTATACCTCAAAGATAAATAAAAGACACGCGACAAATTCTTTTTAAATAGTTAATTATCCATTTATGGAATATGCGAAAACGCATAGCAGTCATCGACCGCGAAAAATGCAAACCGGATAAATGCGACAAACCATGCATAAGGTTTTGCCCGCGCGTCCGTACCGGCGATGAGACTGTATTCGAGAAGAGCGGCAAGGTTTACATAGCTGAAGAACTATGTGTCGGGTGCGGAATCTGTGTAAAAAAATGCCCGAAAAATGCAATAACCATCATAAATCTGGAGCATGAACTGGACGAGCCGATTCATCAGTACGGCAAAAACGCCTTTCGGCTTTATGGCCTACCGATTCCTGAAAAAGGAAAAGTAGTGGGACTTCTTGGAGCAAACGGAATAGGAAAAACAACTGCTCTGCAGATTCTTTCCGGAAACCTTAAACCCAATCTTGGAAAGTTCGACCTGAAAAACGGCGCAGAATGGGATGATATAATCGGCCGCTTCAAGGGCAGCACGCTCATGAAATACCTGAAAGACCTGCGCGACGGAAAAATAAAAGCAGTTTACAAGCCGCAGCAGGTGGACAAAATTCCGCATGCTATAAAAGGGAAAGTCACGGACGTAATAAAGGACGAGCGCGGAATTTTCACGGAGCTTGCAAAAAAGCTTGAAATAGATTCGATTCTTTCGCGAAATGTGTCTGAACTTTCAGGCGGCGAGCTGCAAAGAGTTGCAATTGCAGCAGCGCTGTGCAAAGAAGCGGATTTCTATTATTTCGACGAGCCATCATCATTTCTTGACGTAAGGCATAGAATAATTGTTGCTAGAGCGATAAGGGAAATTGCGCAAACCAAGTCAATCATAGTTGTCGAGCACGACCTTGCGACTCTTGACATTCTGGCGGACGCCATACATCTCGTCTTCGGGCATGCAGGAGTTTACGGCGTAATTTCCGCGCCATATCATTCACTGCGCGGCATAAACGCTTATCTTGACGGATTCATAAAAGAGGAGAACATACGCTTCAGGCAGGAGGCACTTGATTTTAAGGCAGGGAGCCAGATATTCAAAGGAAACTACAGTGTTGTGGAATATCCTGAGTTCATAAAAAAATTCAAGGACTCAGAATTCTCGCTAAAAGTCGATTCGGGTTCGCTTATGGCGGGCGAAATCGTCGGCGTCTTTGGGGCAAACGCGCTTGGAAAAACAACATTCGCAAAAATTCTTGCCGGAGAAATAAAGCCTGACAATACTGATTTCAAAGAAGCGGTCAGGATTGCTTACAAACCGCAATATCTTAAAAGCGATTTTGTCGGAAGCGTGAACGAACTTCTTTCACAAAGCGTCAAAAATTATCTTTCCCAGGAATTCAAAATGGAAATATTGCGGCCGCTTGAGCTTGAAGGCCTGCTTGAGAACTGCGTCGCAAGCCTTTCGGGAGGGGAGCTTCAAAGGGTTGCAATTGCAATATGCCTTGGCCAAAGCGTTGATTTTTACCTGCTTGACGAGCCGTCGGCATATCTTGATGTTGAGCAAAGAGTGCTATTTTCAAAAATGATGCGCAAATTTATCGAATCGAACCAGAAAACCGCCATGATAATCGACCATGACATGCTTTTATTGCACTATATATCAGATCGCTCAATAGTGTTCTTTGGAAAGCCTGCTTCAGAAGGCCATGCAAAAGAGCCGAAAGCCCTGAAGGAAGGCATGAATGAGTTCTTAAAAGACCTAAACATAACATTCCGGCGGGAAATGGACACGGGGCGGCCAAGAGCCAACAAGCCGGAATCGCAAAAAGACGCAAAACAAAAAGAAAAAGGCGTTTATTACGAGTGAATTCTAAAAGTATATATATACCATTCAACAATATATTTACCAAAGGTATTTTCTATGGTGGAGATAACTGGTAAATCAAAGTATGAAACAGAAGACTATATGCTAACGATGCTTATGATGACTATTGTTTCAATAGTCATTATTGCAAGCCTTTTTGTGGGTGCGGCAATTCGATTTAACAACCTTTCAATATTTGTTGTGTCGGTATTTTTTCAAATGCTCACTTTAGGCGCAGTGCTGCTGAATGCCATGTTTTTGGTAAAAATTGAACAAAAATACAATGGCAAGATCATCAAGAAATTGAAATGATCGACCATATTCGGTGAGTCGATGAAAAATAAGGGCGCTGCTGCAATAATTGCAACGATTTTGTTGGTGATGATGGCAATTACGGCAGCAGGCATGGCATACACTTGGACTATGAATATGCAAAGAGAGATACAAAAAAGCACAGAAGATAAATATGCCAGTGATGCTGCAAAAGCAGATGCGAAAATGACAATCCCATCAATGTGGAACAATGCGGGAATGATTGACTTCATATTACAAAACACGGGAACATACACATTCGAGTTAACAAAATTTACAATATATTCAGACGGCATGCCGGTAACCGGTGCAATAACATACAGCATTGGCGCCATACTTAAACCAGGCGATATAACTACCGTAAGCTTGACAACAATAACATTTCCAATATATCCGGCAACACCATCACGGACCATAAAAGTCGTTGCTGATACAGGCACAAGCTATACATACCGATGCGAAATAACATCGGCCTCACAATCATACTGCTAATAAAATTTCAAGCAGACATACTAAAAAATTAGGTGGATAAAATGACAGTAAATACAGCTAAAAAAGGAATAACAGCGGTGGTTGCCATAGTCTTGCTGCTCATGATGACAGTTGCAGCAGCGGGATTAGCTTATATGTGGATAAGCCAGATGCAGACGGGTGCCCAAGCACAAGGAACTGAACAGCTTGGAAAAATTACGCAAACCACTCAGACAGCATATTCAATAGAGACAGTAAATTACCAATCAGCAACATCTATGTCATATATTATAAGAAATACAGGTACTCTGCCTATTGACTTAATCACGGCCACAAACAGAGTAGTTTATCTGAATGGTAGAGTTATAACCCCAACAGTAACTCTTGCCCCTAACGCAGTACTTCAACCAAAGAACGTAGCAACAGTAACAATAACCGGTTTAGCCGCAGGTACGATGGCTGTTGGTTCAACAAATACTATAAAAATAGTGAATGACAATGGTGCTAATGTTCAAGCTACATGCACCACAGTTGTCGCAACCGCAGGCAGCGCATGCCAAGGATATTAATTAATCAAAAATCGGCTTTATAAATTCGAACCTTCTATAAAATACCTATAAAGCCGAGTTCTATTTTTTAACTAGATTCACTGAAAGGGTAACTCAATGCGTCGTCTTGAAGATAATATATGCACATCCAATTGTTCGTATGAACACAGTAATGATTGTTTTATGGACTATATTTAAGCCATAAGAGACCATATATTGTATTGAGTATGAGTACAGCGAAGGATTTGTTGTAGTGATAGCTCCCTATTTTGAGAGACGTGTCGTATGATATTGGGTTGCGTCGCGATGATCATATCCATTTGTGTGCTACTGTATTTGTAGAATTGATACATATTATAGCCAAAATTCTTCGCGGAAGATAGACCGTTATCCATATTTGGAAATTTCGCGGATAAAAAGAGGCAAGCACAAATAGATGCGCTATAACCCATCATCCCACTAATCTATTGTAATGGCAAGCACTATTTGATATTCGCCCTTAAACGCCTGGATTGTCGGGAGTAGTTGGCGGCGCATCAGCCAAAGCATCCTTATCATCATTATCAGGCATATAAGACGTTGCAATGATTATCACTACAATAACAAGAATTATTACAATGACGATAACACTGAGGCTTATACCGCCGCCCGAATCAGAATCGCCTTTATCAGAGTCACTTATGCTGCCAAGCAAGGAATTAGATTCATCAGCTTTTCGTTGAGCACTCATAATGTCTGCATTCAAAAGATTAAAAGAGTCATTTAATTGCAAGAATTTTTCACGGGCTTCAGCCGGGTTTTCAGAAGAATATATCGAATAAATATCGGATATATCTGATTTCATGCGCTCCAATTCGACATTATACTTAGTCACATCAACTCCTTTTAGACTTAAATTTTGAATCTGCGATGATATGTTGGGTATAGCTAAATCAACTGCATCAAACTCCGGATAGAAATCATAATATGTCGTTACCTCCACCAAAAAAGTAGAAGAATATGTACTAAGGCTCAAAGTGATATTTGTTTTTAACACGCCAGAAACGCTCGGAAATGCATATATTGTAAGATAAGACGCTTCAGAATTCGATATCATCACAGGCGCTTTCGCCTGAATACTCATCGCAACATCATCTGGAACTTTCGCAGTAACTCCATATACATTATAAAGTGCTCTTGTTTTAAGAGGTACTTTAACAACTGTCGGCTTGTCCTTTATTGTTTTTATATGGAGTACATTATTCTTTAAAACGGTACTATTAGGATCTATGATTACCAAACCGTTGGAATCAGCAGTAGAAAACTGCAACAAATAGTCGTCCGTATTGATAGCATTATCGAGGCTTTTACATCGAATATAAAACAAGTACGTGGTTTTATCAGAAAGCGAAACTGTTGTATTATGCGTATTATTTTCTGCAGCGATAAAATAATTAGCCATAGACTCAAAACTTGTATTCGGAGTTGTTGAATATCTACAATTTGCTTGTTTATCTGTTTTTATGCTTATCACATCATTAAATTTTCCGCTTAGCAATGGCGCAACCAGCATTTTATTATTTTCAGGCACTGTTGAGATAATTTTTGGCGCTGAAGGAGTATTGGCTGTAAAAACAGCAGATGCTGAATTCATATTGCCTGCTGCATCACTCACCCAGATCGTAATTGTTGTTTTATTATTGTATATTGGAAGAAATGTGATATTCTCGCAACCAAATATTGTAGTGTTTATGGAGTTGTACTCATACGAACATGTAATGGGAGCTGCATCGCTGGCAACATAGTCCAACGATATTGATACCGAATCATAAACAGCATCTTGTACAGGCGAAATAATGGATAGTGACGGTTTGGTAATATCGTAGATTATGGAACGAACATCACCTTTGATGAAGTTTGTCGCAGAATTATTTGCCCAAACATAATAAGTATATTTTCCAGGCGTGGGCATTTCAAAAGTATACATCCAAAGTATTCCTGAAGCATGGCGGTATATATTATCGGCGCCATTCCAATTGATTATCGTCGTATCAATATAGCTATCCAAAACATTACCACTTATTGTGGTCCAGTTTTCTTTTGTATATGCATTATTTTCCGGCGTTGGCGGTGCATAGTTAATCAGCGGGCGTGAGGTGTGTACGAAAACCCAATCAGATATTGTTCCAAGACCTTCTTCATTGATTGTATTTACCGCAGTAACCTTGAAAGTATAATTTCCGCCAGAAGATCCTGAAAAGAGAAATGTTGTTGGCGTCGTGTTCGAACCAACAAGAATTGGGTTTCCGCCTGAAGCATAATTCAAATAAATATTGTAGCGCAAAATCTCTTCATTTGTAACCGGATCCCAGTTCACGGTGAAAACGCCATTATTGTCAAAAGGCGGATTTTCATTTCCTGTGAACCAAACCAATGGAGGTGCATCTGGAAGGGCGGATACAAAAGGAACAACAAGCAATAAAGAAAACAAGGCAATGAAAAAAAGCTTTCTCATACCATTATTTTGAACAAGTCTTTATTTATAGTTTACTCGAGTATACGAATACCTACCAATGCATGCACTCAGACCGATTGCTTGCTTTTCTTGCCCAAAAGCTTAAATCATTCCTCTTTCAAATAGTGCTATGGCACTCCTAATGGACAAAATCATGGATGAAAAATACGAACTCAGGAAAAAAAGTCTCGACCAGAAAAAAGCCGAAACCTTAAAAGGCAAACCTGAAAACAAAAGCGACGCCGAATGGAATGAATACATCAGAAAAAAAGCAATTGAGGATATGCGAAAAGCCGGCGCGAAACTCGCATCCGCAAGCAAGAACTAGGTAATTCGTATCATGCCACTCCGTCATGGAAATTCTTCGAGAATTTCGATATGCTCGAAAGCCTAGAGCGAAGCGAAAGGATTTCCAAGTTTTTGAACCCAACGAATTTTGTGAATGGCTTAAAATGGCAAGCTTTTTGAGCAAAGCTCAAAAAACTAGAGCAAGCAAAGATTGTGAAAGGATTTTAAGCGAAGCTCAAAAGCTTCGAGTTTGCAACAGCAAACGAGATGATTTTAACCCAAATCAAATGGAGAATGATTAAAAATGGATATCAAAGCAGGTGAAGCGCTTCACAGATTTGTTGTTTTCCAGACAGAAGACGGAAAACAGATAAAAGTAGTCTCAAAACGCCTGAAAGATAAACGAATAGCGGCAGAATTAGTAATAGTAACAGAAGCCGGCCAGGATATCCATAAATTCGTAGATTCTGCAAACAATTCCGAAACATTTGATGCGAATCATTTTGATGAAGTGCTGAACAACCTCAAGAAAATAGAGAACGGCCAGTTCAAGAAAGTTGCCCAGAAAAAATTTCTCGGAATGTGGAACTTTACTGATGCGCGCGAAATACCTGTTGAAGACTTAATTTAGCCCCGAATCTCAACAATTTTGATTCCCTTGACAGCTGTTTTGACAGCTTCTTTATAATCCCACGCGCTCTCGATTTCTAAAATGTCGCGCAAATCAGCAGAAGTAGAAGGCTTTTCAGGAGTGATTGTGCAGCAGACCGCAGGCTGTATTGAAAGCGCGAATGTGCCTATATCCTTTGCGATTTTTTCAATCTCTATCTTATCAAGCCCAAGAAGCGGCCGAAGCACAGGAAGCCGTATTGTCTCTGTTGTCACCTGCATATTCGAAAGAGTCTGGCTCGCTTTCTGCCCCATAGCCTCGCCGGTTATCACGCCTTTGGCACATTCCATTATTGCGATTCTTTCCGCTATGCGCAGCATCATCCGCCTGCAGAAAACGCAGGTCATTTTGCGCGGCGTGTTCTTAAGTATCGCTATCTGGGTTTCGCCGTTTGGGACAAGATACACTTTAAGAGGTTTTTTTGAAAAAGATGCGATTCGGGCAATCACATCAAGCGCGCGCTTCTTCGTAGTTTCACCCGAAAAAGAAGAATTGTCACAGTATACAGGAATAATTTCTACGCCTTCGCGCTGCACAAGATACGCTGCAACAACGCTATCAATGCCTCCAGATATAAGTGCAATGGCTTTTGCAGTTTTTTTCATAAATATGTATTAAATTAGAAATTTATATCGTTGAATAACGGCTTTAGCCACATTATTTTTTTTCGGAGGCATCATTTTTACTTTTAAAAAGCATTGAAAAGAGGCTCTCTGCCTGGCCGCCTTCGGTGCAAACGTTTTCATAGGCATAAAACTCGCCGTCTTCACACAAAACATAGTTTACGTTATCAGGTGTGATGTACATATAGCCCATATTCGGGGGATTGCATACCTCCACAGTATTTTGAATAAATGTAAATGATCCGTTTATCCGGCTTTCAAGAAAAGCTGCGGCATCATCTCTTGATAATATGAGCGTACCTTCTGATGAAACAAGAACAGGCTTCTGCACACAATTATTCAGAACATCCGGACTGTTTGATTGAAATATGCTGTATGTTGTGCTGATCACTGCAAAAAATGCCGCAACACCTACTGAAACAAGTATAATTTTTATTATCCGATTATCCATTTGCCCAAGTTTCATATATTTCTTTGGGCGAAAAAGAATATATACTTCAATAGTCTGAAAGAACTTTAAGCAAATCAGCTTTTGTTATAAGCCCTTTGAGCAATCCTCCTTTTTTTATCAACACAAGCGGATAAGACTTAAGAAGGTATGCAACGACCGAAATTTTAGCGCTTTCGGAAAGTATCGGCGGCGGCTCAATCATCAAATCCCACGCGCTAAGATGCTCCATATCACTTAAATCCTTATTGAGTATGCTGCTTTCAGTTATGATTCCAAGCACATTGTCGCCTTCAAGAACCGGCACCTGCGAAATGGTGTGCTTGTTCATAAGTTCTATTACTTTACGCGCAGCCATGCGCTTGTCAACAGAAATTATCTTCCGAACCATTATTTCTTTGGCATCAAGTTCCTTTTCTTTTTCAAAAGAGCTTACAAACGCCTCGATTTTCTGAACGCTGGACCAGCTTGGATCCATTCTGCCGGCCTCTATTTTTGCTATCATGCTTTGAGAGACTCCGGATTTATTCGCAAACTGCTTTTGTGTAAGACCGATGCGCTTTCGTATCTCGCCTATTTTTGTTATATCAAAGACCATCAGATAAATTATCTGCAAAAGCATATATTCCTATCGGAATAAAAAAGTCAGAAAGATATTTATAATGCGGGGCCAAATAAAAAACAGGTTCTTATGCCAGAAAATAAAACAGGAAATTCTCAAAAAACTAAGCAGCTGTTTACTTCAGAATCAGTAACTGAAGGTCATCCGGACAAAATTGCAGATAAAGTGTCTGACGCAATTCTTGATGCGATTCTTGAAAAAGATCCAAACGGGCGTGTCGCCTGCGAAACCCTGACTTCAACAGGGCTCGTTGTTGTGGCTGGCGAAGTCACTACAAACTGCTATGTCGATATACAGAAAGTCATACGGGAAACGCTTAAAGAAATAGGGTACACCAATCCCGAATACGGCCTTGATTACCAGGACTGCGCGGTTCTGACGGCAATACATGAGCAGAGCCAGAATATTGCGGTCGGCGTCGATTCGAGCCAAAGCCATGAACAGGGCGCTGGCGACCAGGGATTAATGTTCGGGTTTGCATGCAACGAAACACCGGAATTGATGCCGCTTCCAATATCGCTTGCCCACGGGCTTACAAGGCGCCTTGCGGAAGTGAGGAAAAAAAGCATACTCACTTGGGTCCGGCCTGACGGAAAATCGCAGGTCACCGTAGAATATGAAAACGGAAAGCCAAAAAGGGTGGATACAGTAGTTATCGCAGTGCACCACGACCCGAAAGTCGCGCAGGACGAGCTAAAGCGCGAGATCATAGAAAAAGTGATAAAGCCGGTCTGCGAAAAATACCTGGATGAAAAGACAAAATATTTCATAAATGCAACAGGAATCTTCGTTGTCGGCGGGCCTGAAGCGGATACCGGAGTCACGGGGAGAAAAATAATTGTTGACACTTACGGCGGAATGGGAAGGCATGGAGGAGGCGCATTTTGTGTTGCCGGAGACGCTATGGTAAACACACAAGATGGACTTGCTCCGATTGCAGACCTTAAGAGCATTAATGGCAAGCTCGTTAAAACAGATATTTCTCCCACACCTGCGGATGCTTGGTATTATAACGGAGAATTACCAACATTAAAAATCCGTACTGCCGACGGTTACGAATTTGAAGGAACATACAACCAGTGCATAAGAGTGGTAAATGATAGCGGAAGCTATATATGGAGAAGATTAGACGAATTAAAGCCAACCGATTATATAGCAATCCAGCGCAAGAACCGTTTATTTGGAACTAAATATAATGCCGGCGATTTCCATTTTGAACATAAGCCCGGTACATATCGAAAAAACAGTTTTTCTTTCCCAAAAGAGCTTACAGAAGATTACGCATATCTTCTCGGCCTTTTGGTCGGGGATGGCAATTGTAATTTCAAAGATGGCATCTCTATCTGCGTGTGTGAAGAAGAAATGAAAAGCAATGTCCAAAATCTCTACTCGCGGCTCTTTGGAAAACAAGGGAAGATATTCGGCCATTGGGCATTCTTTGGAGGGCTTGAACTTCGCGCTTATTTAGAGCATTTAGGGTTGTTGGGAAAATGCCGCTCATGGGAAAAGCGCGTTCCAAAAGCCGTTTTTAGTACTCCGAAAAATGTTGCTGCAGCATTCTTACGGGGACTATTTGATACCGACGGAACAATACGCAGAACCGGCAGATATTTGAATTCGCCGGATATCAAATTAACATCAACTTCGCACGGATTAATTAATGATGTGCAAATCTTGCTATTGAATTTTGGCATAATAACCCGCATCCAAACAGTTGATACAATAGGCAAGAGCGCGTTTATCAAAGGACGAAAAATTACGTCTAAGCGGCTTCTTTATCACCTCAGAATCAAAGGCGCTGAAAGTGCCCGCGTCTTTAGACAGGAAATTGGTTTTGGATTATCCCGTAAAGCCAAAATACTTAATGGCATTGATTTAGAAAGGAAGCGCGACAACACTCTTGTTCCGGCGCAGCGAGAACGCATTAAGCGCCTATGGAACCGCCTTCCATCTGCTGTAAAACAGCGCGATGCTTCCAATATAGGCCGGCTTGCACGTAGCCCTACAGGAAAAGCAACTAAAGAGCTAACATACGAAAAACTGCGGGAATTTTTGGATACGTACGCCAATTATTTCGAAGGAGAACTAGATTTCGAATACCTTAGGACACTTTACATCATGAATGGTTATTATACTCGCGCAGTCAGTATCCAACAATCAAAAACAAAAGTCTACGACCTTACGGTGCCCGGAGCCCACACATTCACTGCCAACGGCTTTATTTGCCATAATTCCGGTAAAGACCCGTCAAAAGTCGACAGGTCCGGGGCATACATGGCGCGCTACGTAGCAAAAAACATAGTCGCGGCAGGGCTTGCGGATAAATGCGAAGTTCAGCTTGCTTACTCAATAGGCGTTGCAGAGCCTGTTTCGGTTCTTGTGGATACGTTTAGAACCGGCAAAATTGCAGAAGAAAAAATATCCGAGCTGGTGCGCAAGCATTTCAGCATGAAGCCTGCTGCAATAATCAGCCATCTGAATCTGAAGCGCCCGATATACAAAAAAACAGCAGCATACGGCCATTTCGGAAGGAATGATCCTGATTTCACCTGGGAGAAGACGGATAAGGCAGATGCTTTGAGAAAGGATGCCGGGATTTAGGCATTAAGTGAATTTAAATACGGTGTTGTATTATCCCGAATTAATTTCCACCCCATTATAGAATACATGAAAAAGCTGAATAACGAGAAGATTCGTTGGATCATAAGGCAGAAAGACAAACGTGCCATAAAAAACGCAGATATTTCATTTTCGCAGAAAGTAACTG
>JAHILE010000042.1 GCA_018897155.1 Nanoarchaeota archaeon
ATCGAATTCAGGCGCAGTAATGCCTGTAAATGACCTGAAAGAATTCGTTTTTTTATACAGTTTTTCATAGGTTATCATGTTATCTCCCCTGAGATAACATGGTTTTTGGAGTTTATGTGGTTAATTGCGCAAGAGGTTTAATCTCTGGAGAAATACCTAAATGAAAAAATATGAGGCATTATGCGCACCCCGCCGGGTCCGCGCCGCCAAACGTGCGCCAAAAAGATATATAAATCCAGATTACCAAATAATAGGTAACGCATTACCAAAAAAGAGGTATTTTCAAGCGAAGTTTAAAAAGCTTCGAACGAAGTGAGATGATTTTAAAGCGAAGTTTGAAAAGTTTCGAATGAGATGATTAATATGCTGACAAAAGAGCAGTTAAAAATATTCGCGGTCTTCAAAAAGGATATTTTCGCATCGCTGACATTCAAGCAGATTAAAGCGCAAAGCCTTCAGAAATCAAACAATATTGTCCAGCTTGCGCTGAAGGAATTCCAAAAGCAGAACCTTCTTAATGCGCAAAAGACCGGCGATGTAACTGCTTATTCCCTAAATCTGGACAACAATATGGCATTATCATACCTGAATCTGATAAACGAGCTTGAACTATACGCAAACAAAAAGCTTCCGAAAGATATGCTAAAAGATATACAAAACAGAATTTTCAAATATTCCGAATTCTTCATACTTTTAGTTTTCGGCAGCTACGCAGAAAACAAAGCAACGGAAAAATCCGACCTCGACATTGCACTTATCGCAGAATCTGAGCAGTCAAAAAAAGAAATGGCGCCATATATTGAAACCATAAAAAGAAGGGCGTTAATAAATATCGATTATCACATATTTACGCGCAAGGAATTTCTTGAAATGCTCCAGATTGACCAGCAAAATGTCGGCAAGGAAATTTATCGGAAAAATATAATTTATTATGGATTGATAGAGTATTATAACCTGATATGGAGGGTGAAGAAATGAATCCGATGGCAGAGATGTATCTTGAGCGCGCGGAAAATGAGTTTGCCGCCGCCGGAATGCTTATGGAGGTGTCCAGAAATCAAACGCTTCAGAAGGAGCAGTTCAGGATAGAAAAGAATTTTACATTCTACAGCGCAGTCATAAGCCATTCATACTATTGCATCTTCTACTCGGCAAAAGCAATACTTTTAAGCGAGGGCATAAAAACAGACTCGCCGGACATACATAAGAAAACCTTTGAAGCATTTGAAGCTTTCTTTGTCAAAACAGGAAAGCTTGACGTTCAATTGCTTATGATTTACAAAAAAATGATGCTTCGGGCAGAAGAATTGCTCGGCATCTATTCTTTAGAAAAAAAGAAGCGTGGAGAATATACTTATCAGAAGCTTCCGCAGGCAAATATGGAGCCGGCTGGAGAATCGCTTAAAAATGCGTCTTTATTCTTTAAGGCAATTAATGGAATTTTAAGGAAATTGTAAAAACGTCAGATAAAAACTGAAGCGTGATCTCAAATTTTTTGAGTTATCGGATAAAATCGGACAACTAAGACCATCATCTCAGACGAAAAATTCTATGAAATTGATTGCGAGTAGTCCTTAATCATTTCCCCCAATACAATTCTCTCATTTCAGGCTTGATTCTTGTAAGATGCTCTTTTGGCATTTCAGACATAAGTTTCCATGCGACTGTCAGAGTGTCTTTTATCGAACGGTCCTCTTTCTTTCCCTGGCGCACGAATTTATCCTCAAATGCCTCTGCGAATTTCAGAAGCTTTCGGTCTTTTTCAGAAAGCGCTTCTTCGCCTACAATCGCTACAAGCCCTCTTAAATCCCTGCCTTCTGCGTAGTTCGCATACAGCTGGTCAGACACTGATTTGTGGTCATCGCGCGTCTTGTCCTTTCCTATGCCCATGTTCATCAGCCTTGAAAGCGACGGAAGAATATCTATAGGCGGATAAATGCCTTTCCTGTGCAGTTCTCTTGAAAGTGTAATCTGGCCTTCTGTGATGTATCCTGTTAAGTCCGGAATTGGGTGTGTTATATCATCTCCTGACATTGTCAGAATCGGAATCTGGGTTATCGAGCCTTTTCTGTTTTTTATCATTCCTGCCCGTTCATATATTGTCGCAAGATCTGTGTACATGTAACCCGGATATCCTCGTCTGCCAGGTATTTCTTCTCTAGCAGCACCGATTTCACGAAGAGATTCGCAGTAATTGCTCATGTCTGTAAGTATGACAAGAACGTGCATGTCTTTTTCGAATGCAAGATATTCTGCAGCAGTGAGTGCCATTCTTGGCGTAACAATTCGCTCGACTGCCGGGTCGTTTGCAAGGTTCAAAAATACTACTGCCCGCTCAAGCGCGCCAGTCTTTTCAAAATCCGCCATAAAGTATTGTGCCTCTTCATTCGTAATTCCCATCGCCGCGAACACAACAGCGAAAGCTCCTTTTTGCCCCACGACTTTTGCCTGCCTTGCAATCTGAAGCGCGATTTCGTTATGCGGAAGTCCTGAGCCTGAGAAAATAGGAAGTTTCTGGCCTCTGACAAGCGTGTTTGTCGCATCGATTGTCGAAATTCCGGTCTGGATAAAATCAGAAGGCGATGCCCTTGAATAAGGATTTATTGCCGCGCCCATGATGTCACGCCGCTCTTCAGGAATAATCTCAGGGCCGCCGTCTATAGGCTTTCCTGCTCCTGAAAGAATTCTTCCGAGCATTTCGCCGGATACCGGCAATTTTATTGTTTCTCCAAGAAATCTGACTCTGGCTTCCCTATCAACTGCAGAAGTTCCTTCGAAAAGCTGGATTACTACAATATCTTTTGAAGTATCAAGAACCTGCCCGCTTTTTGTTTCGCCGTTTGAAAGCGCGATTTTAACGACTTCGCCATAGCCTACAGGCTCTGTTTTTTCGACAAATACAAGAGGCCCTGCGACCCTGCTGATTGTTTTATATTCTTTCATAAATTACACCAGAGAATAATCTGCTTTCAAAAATATGGGACAGAAGCTTTATATTAATTGAGTTAATCGATGAAAACGTGCATTACTTGAATCTGTATTATATGTCGCACACAACTTGCAGCACCCAGCCCTTTTTGCTGCTCGATATCTTCATCTCGTTGTATGTGACTGCCTTGACATTGTTATGGGCTTCATATTTTTGGCCGAGTTTGTCGCCGAGCGCGGTTGCTTCTACGGAATATTTGCCGTCCGTATCATCGACTTTTGATACAATCACTTCATGCGCGACAAAACCTTCTCCGTCAAGAAGGACAAGGAATTTCACAAGAAAATCATATAGCAGCGCTTCAAGGCTTTCGGCTTCTGCGGATATTTTCCGTTCAATTATTGGCTTTATCTTTTCTGTGTTTGTCATCACATTGAACATGGCAAGGGATGCATTTGCGAACGCTTCTTCAAGCGTTTTTCCGTATGCCTGAAACTTCACATCCGCTGTTTTCGGGAAAAATTTGAACTGCTCGCTACTGTTTTTTACAATTTTCATTCATTTCGCCTCATCCATAGTAGTACCGCTTTCATGCGCCCATATCAGAATGTCGAATTCATCCATCGATATTCCAATAGTTTCACAGAATACTTTTAACTTCTCTTCTATTTCAAGATATGTTCTCTTTGAAATAGACTTTGGTATATTATCTATGGCGCCAAGCGTTTTTAAGTTTTTCAGAATGTGCCGGTCAAGTATGGCGAGGCCGCAAAAACCGACATTGCGCAGGAAATGCGACGATTCTTTCCAGCCAAGCCCCTTGAAATAACGGCTGTTGTTTGCGATTTTTTCGCGAAGTTCGAAAGCATTGCCTGAAAGGTATTTGCTGAGGTTGATTTCATTCGCAATTAGGTTCGCGCGATTATGCATGAGAAACTTCTTTTTGTTCTCGCAATACCGCACGCCTTGAACACATTCGCCGATAATTCCTGTTTGCAGAAATTTGGTCTCTTCAAGCTGCTTTTGCGCGATTCTTCCGGCTTTTGCCGAGCCGTTTGCGGTCATGATGCAATAGCACATTTCGTAGAAAATCTGCTCATGCGTGCGAATTTTTTCGAAGTTCAAAAGGCGCAGTTTTATTGCGGATTTTTTAAGGTCATACTCTGCTTTTAGCGATTTAATATCCATTACGTAAGCCACCTCAAGAACCATTTTACAGTTTCGTTTATCAACTGCATCGTGTTATTATATCCGGCAAAATGGTGGTCTGCGCCGTTGATTATAACAAGTTTCTTCGGCTCATTGGCTTTCTCTGTGAGCTCCTTTGAGCTGCTGATATTTACCCGGTCATCTGCAGTGCCGTGAATAACAAGAAGCGGCGCATTAATTTTGCTAATCTCTTCAATCGGCCTGAACTGCTTCATTTCGTCAAAATATGGCTTTTTTATTTTATGGCTTGCGCGCTCGGCAAATCCGGATTTTTCCGCTTCCTTAAGCGATAGTATGAACTCCGCGGAAAGCTTCGTGTAGTCGGCAACAGGCGCAAAAAGGACAATTGCTTTGAGATCTTTGTTTTTTGCAGCCTCAAGAATCGCGATTTCGCCGCCGAGGGAATGTCCCACGATACCGATTTTGTTTATGTCTGCAAAGGTCTGTTTTTTCAGATAATTTATCGCGCATTCGAGATCATCAAGCTCTTGAATTATTGAAACATCATCCATTTCCCCTTCGCTGTCTCCATGCCCAGAAAAGTCGAACCGAAACACTGCAAAGCCATTTTTGCAAAGTGCCCTTGCAAGGCGTACGCGCAAGCGGTATTTTCCGATTTTGTCGCCGGAAAATCCGTGGCATAGAATAACTGCGGGTGCATTTTTAGTAATTTCGGGAGTATGCAAAATTCCGGCAAGATTCTGTTTTTTTGAATTTTTGAAAGAAATTACGTTTTCCATTAGAGACACCATAGAAAAAATGAAAAAGGGTGAGGGGCGGGATTTGAACCCACGTATGGGGATCCACAGTCCCCAGGACTAACCAGGCTATCTTACCCCCACCACAAGTACTATAAGAAATAGAGTGAGAAGTTTAATAATATTACTTTAGCTGAAGAATTGCGTATTTCCGCGTTTAAGGCTTTACTCTAATAAAAAAGAATGTATTTTCCTCTGAGCCGGTATTTTCAATTTTATGGACTTTATTTGAAGGGATGTATATTAAGTCATTTTTCCTATATTCCATTTTTGCGTCATCTTCAAATAAAATACCCCCATTTCCTTTTAACTTAACCTCGCCACTTCTGCATAGCTTCCGCTAAATTTCTTCCATTTCATAGTTTGCCACTTGCGGTTACCACCGCAAATTAAGGGGTTTATCCCCGCAGTTTCGTACAAAATCTCCAAGAATTGACCTTATTTCTTCG
>JAHILE010000043.1 GCA_018897155.1 Nanoarchaeota archaeon
ATAAGGCGAAGTTTGAAGTAGTGGCTGGCGAACTGAAACACTTTAACGAGTTAGTTAAAGGACATAAGAAACTTCTGGTTGCGATTGGAGAGCTTTAGTTCTATATTATAAATGCCGTCGTTCTACGTGCGGCGGGGCTTCTGTCGGCGAGGGGGCAAATTGAATATAACTCGGCAGTTTCACGTAGTCCGCGAAAGCGGATTAGGGTGAGCCAGAGCGAACCGTGAAACTGCATGTTAAGCTCCCGCTCAACAATAGAACCAAAGCGGTCGAGCACCGCAGCGAAGCGAGGAGCGGAGAAGTCGAGGTCGGCGGGCGCGTCGTCGTTAGCAGTTATAACCCGGTATTTCTACTCTTTGCATACTAAGTTTATTTTGGAGTTTGACTGCGATCTGATTTGCTCTTTCTTTATCTTTAGCAAGAATATGCACCGCCAAATTAACGGGGTTTGCATACTGATTGAAGCTTATCGAAATGCCATACGGATCTTTTTCGTCTGACTTCTTCAGGTCTGCACTTGTATTGTTAGGTCCAAAATGTTTCTCAAGATACGAGGGACATGTACCCAACACCTCTTCCAAATTTGTTTTAGGATCAATTATGCCATCTATTAAAATACCATCCATTTTCATATTACCACCTACTACGAGTAGTCTACGAAGGTTTATATTTCTTAGTCGCCCGCCGACCTCGATTGAGTTTAACTCGGCGGGTTTACGAAGTTTCTGCAAAGCAGAAATTTGGGAGGAGTGAGCGAAACGAACGGAACCGTAAAGCCGCTTGTTATATTCCTTTTGGCGAAGCCAAAAGTTCGAGGCGAAGCCGAGAAAGTTGAGTTCTCGCGATAATATTGCCGAAGGCACATGAATTAGGGAAGGGGGCGTTGCAATATCATCGACTGCATCAGCGGTGCTTCATATGATTTATTCCTGTATTCTATAAGCATCCCGCGCAGCATATAACCAAAATAGAAGCGTTGGAATGAACGCCAGCGGAGTTGTAAAAAACAGATAGAAATCAATTACCCATATTGTGAATCCTAACATCATGAATGCTATTCCGCGTTTAATTTTTCCAATCGCGATGTGCCCGAAGCCTGGAACGCCCATGGACAACAAAAACAGAAACCTTTTTGCCCAGGTACTATTTTCCTCTTGCAGTGATTTATAGATTAAATATCCCGATACTAAAATCACGCCTAGCCACATAAGTATGAGCGATAAACTAGTAGCGAGTGTAAAGATAAGAGGCCAGCCTGCCTGCGACAATGCATATGCATAGATAAAATAGTCATATCGGGGGCTTGAAGGAAAAAATATGGTATAACCGGCATAAACGCAAAGCGCGATAATCCAATTAAAGATTCTTAATTTCTTAGCAATGCCCCAGTTTTTGTACGCCCAGAAATAACCTAATAAAACTACGGCAAGCTCGCTAAAAAGCCAAACGATTCCCCTCAGATCCATTCCGCTAAGTATCCATACGAAATCGCCCCACACATGACCGTCGTTGGTCAAAAGCTCGCTTGCACCAACCTCAAGAGCCCATCCGACGGGATTTCCCGGGATAAATTCTGCTCCGCCGAATAGAGGGTAAAAAACGAGGAATAATAGGAGATATCTTGTCAAGTCCCAAAAAAATAATTTCTTTTTACTTTCCATATTAAATCACTTGTGTAATTATGGGTTATTACTATTTTTATTGTTCAATAAACTTCATCCCCCTTCCCGTGCGAGAACTCAATTGAATATAACTTTGGCGTTAAGAGTAGTTTTGGCGTAGCCAAAATTAGGATGGAGAAATCTGCAAGATTTCGGAATCTCTTAATGCCTTGTTATATTCCCCGAAGGGTTGATTTTTAGTGCAATGGTGCCGAAGGCAAAAAATCAAAGTCGCAGGGTAATTTTTATATATTTCGTTTAGGGGTTGCCGCCGTCTTTTTTGCTTCTTTTTTGCTAAAAAAGAAGATTGGGGGGGTTCCGTTGAAAAATAGATGAATTTATATAAATAACTATATACATCATTATATAGCTATTTTGAGCAATGATAAAAATGATGGATAATAGATATACTAAAAGATTGTATGGTGTGTTTGATAAAGAGAATCAAAGACAAATACAGGTTCCAGTGTTTCAAAGAGCTTATCTTTGGGGATTAAACAATTGGGAAAAATTATTAGATGATGTAATTGGAGAAGAAGAAACCCAATTTATGGGAGTATTAATTGGTGTGGGAGAAGGGGATACTAGCTATCCAATATATACTCTTATTGATGGCCAGCAGAGACTTACTACTCTATCTTTCTTTATACTCGGTTTATATAAAAGGGTTACTGAAATCTGCGAAAATGAGCAGGACAAGGAATTAATAGTATTAAAAGACGATATTGAAAAGAGATTAACAATAACAAAAAAAGAGAAAATATTAACAAGATTGATATTGTCTAAACAAAACTCCAACAAAGAGGACTATGAATATTTGGCTCATTTGATATTGATGCCAAACAAAAGCTATGATAAGCCTGCTAATTTTGGAAATAGGAGAATAAGTTATGGATTTAATTTCTTTTCTGAGTATTGTCAAAAGGAAGTAAAATCTCTTGAAGATGCAAAAAAGTTATATGAAAAACTCAAAAATCTAACTTTTGTAGAACTTGAAGAAGATGATTTCTCTAACGCATTTAAATTATTTGAGGTTTTGAATTATAGAGGTCTTTCGTTATCTGCTATGGATATTATAAGAAATGCTATTTTTAAAGAACTACATTCCCAAAAAAAGGATTTAATTGAATACGATAAAATGTTTAACAGAATAATGAACAATTTATTAGATTCTACATTTCAGACAAGATTTTTAAGACAATTTTACATGGCATTTAAAGGAGATGAAACTATTACTGTTAAAGGAGTATCAAAAGCAACCATATCAAAAGTCATTATGGTTTATGAAAAATTAGCAAAAAGAAATACAATTTTTCTACTTGAAGAACTTGAAGAAAAATCAGAGATATACAAAGAATTTATCGTTTTTGAAAATGGGAATAAATTTAGCGAATTGTACGAAAATTTAATGAATTTGGGAATATCCCCAGCATATACTCTTTTGCTTTATTCCAAATCAAAAAAAGTATTTAATGATGATAACTATGAAAAATTATTACTTCTCCTAAGAAACTTCTTTGTAAGAAGAAATATTCTTGATATACCTCCTACTAGAGAATTAGATAATTTGTTTATGAAACTTGTTGAGACAATAGAAGAAAAAATAAAAGAGGATACGCATGAAGAAATATTATTAGAGATTATAAAAGAAAAATTGTTCACTAGAATAGAATTAAAAAATGATGATTTATTCAAAGAAAAATTATCGGGCGATATTTATGAGATTAATACTGAAATGACAAGATATCTTCTTTGTTTAGTAGAAGAAAATTTACGAAGTAAAGATAGCAGAATTAATCTTTGGGAGAAAAATAAATCAAATAAACTTTTATTTACAATTGAGCATATCTTACCTCAAAAGGGATTAGGAAAAAACAACGAATGGGTAAAGGAATTAGGAGCGAATGATGAGAAAGAGGCAATAAAAATAAGGGATGAATTTTGCCATAAATTAGGCAATCTTACTCTTACAACAAGCAATCCTAATTTATCTGATTTTAACTTTGTAGAAAAGAAAAATAGGGTTGATAGAAACAAAAAGCATGTTGGATACAATAACGGATTCAAAATAAACGAGTATGTTATGAAACAACAAAAATGGAATGTTAATCAAATAAAAGAAAGAACAGATTTTTTAATAAATGAAATTATAGGGATATTAGAAATAAATAAAAAATAAGATGCCCTTTAATTACTCTAAATTCTGCACAGCAAACTATCTGTTCGCAGGACTTAGGAACCCCCTATAAATTGGAAAAATTTGGGAGAGCAAAGCGAACCTCTTAACCTTTGTTATAGAAAGTGCAAAGCATTTTCCCGTCCCCCGTTGGTCGGTTAAGAGAAGTTTTTCTTCGAGGCGAAGCCGAGACAATCTGTGTGAAGCACTAAGGCGGCAACCCCGTTTTAAAAATTTACCCTGCGATTGGATATAACATCGGAATTTAACGAAGTCGCCGAAGGCGATTTGGGTGGAGAAACCTGCAAGGTTTCGGAACCGTTAAATTTCCTGTTAGTTTCTCCTGTTAAGGATTGATTTTTAGTGCAACGATGCTCGAAGAGCAAAAAATCAAAGTTTTTGAGAATGCCGTTCGTATTGTTTCTGAAATAATATTTTTTGGGTGGGCTATGTATTAGAGAGACGCGCGCTTTTTTTGTTTCTTTTTTTCCTAAAAAAAGAAAATGGGGATTTCCGTCTTTTTGCTTCTTTTTTCTAAAAAGAAGTCGGGAGTTTTGATAAAATTAATCAAAAGATTTATATATCTCTACAAATAATCTTATTTGTGTTTATTTATGAGGTTAAAAAATGGGTGAAGAAGAAAATAGAAAAAATGTAACAATTCATATTAATTCTAAAATTTATGAAGAATATTCAGAATTCTGTAAAAAGGAAGGAATAATTTTATCAAGACAAATTGAAAAATTTATAATGAATGAATTAAAAAAGGTGGATAAAAAATGACTTTGAACTACATAGGGAGTAAATTATCTCTTTTGGATTTCATTCATTTTATTGTAGATAAAGAAATAAAAGAAAATATCTTTGTTGTTGGAGATTTGTTTGCAGGAACTGGAATTGTAGGGCAAAGTTTCAAAAGAAAGGGATACAAAATTGTTGCTAATGACATACAATATTATAGTTTTGTTTTAAATAAAAAATTTCTAACAAACAACGATTTTGTAAAATTTGAGGGATTGGTAGAGGAGATACCTAATTTACTAAATTATGAGAAAAAAGAAAGAATATTACAAGTTTTAAATTATTTGAATAATTTAAAGGAAAGAAAAAAGGGATTTATCTTTGATAATTATTCTCTTGCTGGAACAAAAGGAAAAGAATTTGAAAGAATGTATTTTTCAGATGAAAATGCTTTAAAGATTGATACAATTAGATTAAAAATTGAAGATTGGTTTAGAAATAAAAAAATAAGCGAAAGAGAATATTTTTATTTATTAGGAACTTTAATTGAAGCATCTGATAAGGTGGCAAATACAGCTTCGGTTTATGGTGCATTTCTAAAAAAAATAAAAAAATCTGCACAAAAGGAACTTCAATTATATTATAATGAAATTATTTTTGGTGATAAAGAGAATATAGTTTTTAATGAGGATATCTTAAAAATTTTAAATAAAGAAAAGATTGATTTATTGTATTTAGACCCCCCATATAATGCGAGACAATATTGTTCTAATTATCACATGTTAGAAACTATATCAAAATATGATAATCCAAATATCTCTGGGAAAACTGGATTAAGAGACTACCAAAAACAAAAGTCAAAATTTTGCAGTAGAAATAATGTTAAGGAAGAATTTGAAAAAATAGTAAAAACAACTAATGCAAAATATATTCTATTAAGCTATAATAATGAAGGTTTAATGTCAATAAAAGATGTTCAAGAGATACTTTCTTTAAGAGGAGAACCAAAAACATTTATACTCAAATATAAAAGATTTAAAGCAGACAAAACAGAAAATAGAAATCATAAATCCGACTTTACCTATGAATATTTACATTTTGTTAAATGTGATGAAAATATGGATGAAATTAGAAATAAAGAATTTCCTATAATTGAGATTGATTCTAATATGTTGAATAACCAAACTAAATTAACTAATTAAAATGGTAGCATATAACGACTTAAATTATAACGATTGGAAAAAATATTTGGGAGATATTACGACTGACGCAATTTGGATAACTCCTAAGATTAATGGAAAGTTTGAAATTCCAAAAAGAGACTTTTTGCCTAAAAATAGCAATACTTTTCATGGGTTGTTTATTCCTGAAATACCTTATCAATTTATTAGAAGATTTACAAAAAAAGGAGAAATTGTTTGGGATTGTTTTGGGGGTAGTGGAACAACAAAAAAAGTTTCTGATTTATTGGATAGAAAATGTATAATTAATGATATTTCTCCCCAAGAAGATTTTATTATTAAAGCAGATTCAACAACATTTAATCCTAATTCTAAAATTCATTTAATTTTTATGCACCCACCTTATCATAATATAATCAAATATTCAAATAAAAATGAAGATGGCTCAAATTATAATTCAATTAATGAATTCTTAAATTGGTTTGAAAACGTTGTTAAAAATGTTACCCAATATTTAGAAGAAAATAGATTTTTAATTTTGGTGTGTGGAAACATTTATCAAAATGGAGAAGAACACACCTTAGGAGTTTGGTGTAAAGACATTATATTAAAATATGGATTTAAATGTAAATCCCATGTGATAAAAGATTATGGAGAAACTAAAGGAGGAAGTAAAAATTATAACCTTAATTATTATAGGGCATTAAGAGGTAATTTTAATTCTTTTTACGGAGATAATATTTTTATATTACAAAAGATAAATTAATTATAATTAATCTCAGAAAACTTTAATTCTTCTCCAACTACTTCATATTCAATAAATTTTAAAGGTAAGCAATTTTGATTTTTATTATTAAATTGTTTAAATGATTCTATTATTTGCAAATATTTTTCAGAATCTTTATTGTCAAATTTTTTAGCAATTAATACTGGCTGTATTGTGCTTATTCTATTAGAGATATAATATTGTTGTAACCAATCCACATATCTTTGAAGTTGAATAACATTTAATAAAGATATTTGAACTGCTTTTAATTCAATAGGCAAAATTAATCTTTCATCATTTCTCTTTTGTAATGATAAAGCAATATCTATTCTCTGCATTCCAACACCACAAGAAACTTCATTTCCAATCCATTCTAACTTATTGTCTTGTATAAGTAGATTTTTTAATTCATCACTTATATCCACATTTTTACAAATATATGCTTGCAGATGACTTTCAAAAGCTTTATCCTCTTTGTATTTTTGTACAAGTCTTGGTAAAACATTAATTTCCTCTTTTCTTCCAGAATAGTTATGTTTAGTCTCCGACGGAATTATTTTTTGATTATCTACATTATAAGAAAAGTTTTGAGAATTAATTTTTTGTCTATTATTTTTATCTCTTATCAATTTAAATAATCTTTCTGTTTCATAAATCGTAATCATTGTATTTCCACGATTACCTTTTAATTTTCTATAAATTAAACTCCATAACATTTGATTGGGAGATTGAATAAACTTTATTTCGTCTAATGCTTCCCATTCTGTAACCCCTTGTGCATAAACTTCATAAGGTTCTAATAAAACTCTAAAAGTTAATGACTTTTGTAATTCATCTTTTAAAAATTGTCCATTGTCATTATTATCCAAAAAACCATTAGACTTAGCTTTGAATATCCCATAAAATTTTCCTTCGCCAACTTCCCTACTTTGTTGTAAGTAAAAGATTACATAATCTCCAATTCTTACTCTACTTAAATCTGCAATCATGCTAATAAGTAAATTTTCTCTTGTTGGATTAAGTTTTGATTTTGAATTATTATTAAAATCTAAGATGTAATCTTTTGCCCCTGTGCCTGCAAATAAATATTCTAAATGATACTTAAAAGTATTTTTATCAACAATGAAAACATGTGTATTTACCATATTAATATTAAAGATATTCACACATTTATAAATATGTTTGTTTTTTGAGAGGTCTAAAACATATTTTCAAAACTCCCGAATAAAATCAGAAAAATTTGGGCGAAGCCTTTTATCCTTTGTTAGAAGAAATTTTAATTTCTTTGTGGTTTTCGTTGGTCGGATAAAAGAAGTTTTTCTGCGAGGCGAAGCCGAGACTATCTGTCCGAAGGACTAAGGAAATCCCCTATTAATTCAAAAACAAAGTTTTTGCTATCTGTCCTGAAAGGACTAAGCGCGTCTCTCCTATTGGGTGGGAGAAAAAATATTATTTCCTATCTCTTTGTTTTAACTTTATCTTGTAGGCATTCTCAAAAATTGAAACTAACTAGATATTCTACGGAGTAAATTCCGCTTTTTGCGCCTTTTTGTAATGAAAAGCGGAATAAAGTTGGTATAACGCTCGCCTATTGAGTATTATGCTGAGTTTTGTTGGTTTTTTATTGCAATATGAAGTATTATGCAATAAAAAAGCTTGAAAATTGGACAGTCAGTACAGTGAATTTTCATGATTTTTCGCGCCCTTTTGTGGAGTTATACCAACTTCCGGACTATGCAAAGTGTCTAGTGGGCTCTGAATATTTTTTATTAGCGCTGTAGAAACATGTGTATATAGCTCGGTTGTCCTTACGTCAGAATGGCCAAGCAGCTTTTGAATTATGTGAATATCCGTTCCGTTCTCAAGCAGATGCGTAGCATAACTATGGCGCAGTGTATGTGGATGGACATTTTTGATTATTCCGGCAATGCTTGCGGCTTTATCCACTATCTTTTCGATTGTAGCTTCAGTAAGCCGCCCTCCTCTTGCAGAATCAAATACATAGGGGTTCTCATCATTTCTCAGGAGAATGTATGATTCAAGCCGCTTTGATAAAGTGAAAGGCAGCGATACTACACGGTCTTTGTTGCCCTTTCCCTGCCTTACAAAAAGTATGCCTTCTTCGAACCGAATATCATCTTTTTTTAGTTTTGCGGCTTCTGATACTCTCAGGCCGCAGCCATAAACCGTTTCAATTATTAGCTTATGCTTTGTGTTTGAAATCGCAGTTATTATTCTTTGCACTTCATTCTTTGTAAGCACTTCAGGAACTCTTTTCGGGCGCTTCATAAAAGTTATGGCCATCTCCCTTCCGAGCACATTTCTGTAAAAGAACTTGACCGCACTTATCCTCAAATTCACTGTTCTCGGGTCCATTTTTTCAGACAGACCGGCAAAATATTGCCGAATTTCGTCGTGCTCCGCCTGCGCGCCCATTCTCTTAAGAAAACATGATGTATGGAACATATACGACTTTACGGTCTTTGCGCTGAACCCTCTCGACTTAAGTTCGATTTCCAATTTGCCAAGTAATATATTCATAATGTCAATTGATTTTGCAGGGCATATATAATTATCCTTTAAACGTTGCCGATAGATGCATCAGTTATTTCATCCGCGCGTATCCCTGCCGCATCCATCAATTCTTTTTCTAAGTTTTTTGTAAGAGGCTCCGCGCGATTCACATTTTCAAGATGGTGCGGATACCTTTCGCGCAGATATTCAAACCTTTCGGAAAGCGAAACGATTTTATCGTGCTTGACTCGTTTGTCTGCATAGAAAACGATTTTTTCTTCAATGCTGAAGCTTGCGCCTTCTTTTATGATTTTATGCAAAACATGATTTTCCGCAATTTTTGCAACTTCGGGATAGCCTTCTTTTTCAAGAATTTCGCGCGCCATTGAGCCATGCTTGCCGGATTTGTTTTTGATTTCAATAATCTTGTCGATATCGTGCAAAAGTGCTGCTGCGCACACTAACGAAACGTTGACAGTTCCTCCGCGCGCATTTATTCTTTCTGCAATAAAAACCGCGATTTTAGAAACCGTAGCGCAATGTGCGACAATATTTTTGGGCATCCCATATTTTGAAAGAAGCGCCATGCATTCGGAATAAGTGGGAACCTCGATTTTGTTTTGCATGAAAATAATTGTTATCGCATTCATTTAAGATTTAAGCGATTGTGCTGTAGGGTATGAAATTCATTAGACGATTAGATAATTGCAAGCCTGACCAGAACTTCTATTATTATTACAATTGATGCGAAACCAACAACCTGCTCGGGAGTTACCTTTATACCGCTGTTATCTTCGTCAAAATATCGCGTAAGCCCTGCTGTGCTTTGCGGAAGGGATTGTTTTTCTTCTGACATTTTCAAACATCTCCATTAGCATTGGTTTGAAAAGCTTGAAAGCGCAAAACGCGCCTAAGCTTTCAAGATTTTTAATCATTCTCCATTTCTTTGGATTAAAAGATAATTATATGAAGGACGCTAAACTATAAAAAGGTTGTCAGATTACTAGATTTATGCGTATTGCTGTTTCCGGCTCAAAAGATACGAAAAACATTGTTTCTCAAGTGAAACGTGCCGGTATTGAAATAGATGATATTAACCCCGATTTTGTAATCACTTACGGCGGCGACGGAAGCATTCTTTGGGCAGAAAACCAGTATCTTGGAATTCCGAAAATACCTGTTCGTGCAAGCGCAACTGCGAAAGTGTTTATGTATGATGAGAACGATCTTGGGAGTATTCTTGAAAAGCTCAAATGCGGTGAATACAAAATCTCTGAAGTCATGAAGCTTGAGGCGCTATTTGCAGGAAACTGCATTGTCGCGCTTAACGATTTTCAAGTAAGATGTCCCATTCCGGTTCAGGCTCTTAGATTCTCTATCTCTATTAACGGCAAGCCGGCTTTCACAGAAGTTATCGGCGACGGAGCAGTCATTTCAACTCCGTTTGGATCCGGAGCGTATTATTCTTCTGTCGGCGGAAAGCCGTTCAAAAAAGGCATAGGAATTGCCATGAATAATCCGCATGATTATGAAGGGATGCGAACAATTGTCGCCGATGAATCCGATGAGATTTCAATAATATTGCTGCGTAATGAAGGCATTTTATTGTTTGATAACTGCGAGAAAATATTTCGGATAAGCCCAAGTGATGAGATAATAATACGCAAGGCAAAGGAGAACGCGAAGTTTGTAAGAATGGATTAAGCTATTTAAAGCTATTTCTACAACGTATTGAATATCATGCCTTATGGCAAGCTTTTCAACCCAAGGCATAAAGAGATGGTTTAAAATGAAGAAACTAGAATCAGGTTTCATTACGAATGTCGAAGCAAAGCTTATTTTGCAGGCGACAGACCGAAGGAACAAGGATGTTGACGAAAAAGTGGAACTTGGGCATGAGCAGAAAGTGACGCTTGATTATCTTAGGAATGTTGCAAAGGCGAACAAGTCCGATATTGAGGGCGCTAAAAAGAAGCTGGCAGAGCTTGGCGTGCTGAAAGACCACCAGATTATGATATTGCTCAATCTGCTTCCGAAAGACAAAGACGAAATTGATGTCATTTTCCAGAAGGAGAGGACAACGCTTACCAAAGAACAGATAGAAAAAATACTTGAGATTGTAAAAAAGGTTTAGATAATGCAGAATCAAAAAAGTGCATCAAAAACAAAGACTATTTTGATAAAGAGTGATTTTAATGAAAGACGAATGGGCGATCGTATTGGATTATCTGCCGAGAGGGCACCCGATGCAGCCGCGCGCTCATCCGGTTGCGCAGATAATAGGAACTGAAAATTTCAATCTTCTAGAAGTGATTCCGCGTGAGGGAAAAGCATTAAAATCAATGGACAAGGTCTATATCGGCGAAGGAAAGCGCGACGACATTCAATCCATTATCGGCAAAATACCCTCTAATAAGCTTACCGCAACAGCAAATTCTGAATTGCCCTACGTTGTTGAAAAAATAGTAGGCGAGCAAGAGAAAAAATTCGTGAATTTCTTCAATATTGCAGATTCCATAACCACGAAACTGCACAGTTTCGAGCTTCTGTCCGGAATCGGAAAAAAGCACATGTGGGCGATAATTGACGAACGCAAAAAGAGACCTTTCGAGAGCTTTGGGGATATAAAAAAACGCTGCCCAATGCTGCCGGATCTCAAGAAGAGCATTGCGAAAAGAATAGCTTCAGAGCTGACGCAAGAAGAGAAGTGGTATGTTTTCATTGCCGCGCCAAGAGAGGAGAGAAGGTATTAGTAAACACGTTCTTAATTCATTTAAACATTTGATTCTATAAAAGGTATATAAACTTTGAAATAGAAGTTTTAGGAGAAAGGGGTCATGGTGTAACGGTAGCACAAAGGGCTCCAGATTACGAATTATGCTGATTTGGAGCGACGAGCCGAGCAATTCCTTTCACAGCCGTTCTAGGCTTTTTAGCCCGGAGCGATTGGTGAATTGCTAAAAACGGCGATGATTAAAAATAAATTTGTGCGGAGAAACCTTTTAGTCGGGGTTCGAATCCTCGTGACCCCACCATTTTTATAATTTGCTTTTAAAATGCGTTAGTGTGACAAGCGTCGGTAGTCTAGTGGTATGATTCTGGCTTGCCAAGCCAGTGGCCCGGGTTCAATTCCCGGCCGACGCATATTTTTCTGACTTAGAAATCCTCAAACAATTCATCATCTTCGCGCCAAAGCGGCCTGCAAATGACATAATGCACGAGCGTTTCTTTTCCGGTATTCGTCAATTGGTGAGTATGATTGGGCGGTATTAGTATGGACGAAAGTGAATAGACGTTTTTCGATTCTGATCTTCCTGTTTTTCTGTCTTTGATTTTCATTATTCCCGCGCCATTTATAATTAGATAAATTTCAGTCATTTTCTTATGGTAATGTGTCTTTGTTCCCTGCCCTGCGTCAATTCTGTTAATATCTATTTCAAGGTCTTTTTCTATAAAATGCCGTTTTAATCTGCCGCATGGAATAATTTTTTCGTCTTTAATTTCAGAATCATTGATTATTTTCATATCACTCATGCGCGCGATGTTGTCTGATAACTTTTTTAACAACGTAGACCATTCGTTTATTTTTGATTCGTTAATAAACGTTTCAATTTAAATACATCTTTATGAAAGTTAATGCAAAACGGTCGCCGTTAAAGGACAACACTCATGCGCGCTAACCTATGCCAATCATTATAAAGCTTGCCTTAAATATGTAATGGCATGGATGAGTTTTATGCCAATCCGCCAGCCCATAATTTCGATTCTCGGACATGTGGACCATGGAAAAACGACTCTTCTTGACACTATCAGGGCCTCGCGCGTTGCGATCGGCGAAGCTGGCGGCATCACCCAGCATATCGGCGCATCAGAAGTGCCGGTTGAGAACATACTAAAAACCTGTAATTCATTTCTAAAAAAGTGGAAAATTGATGTCAAAATTCCCGGCCTTTTGTTTATTGACACGCCCGGACACGCGGCGTTTTCGCTGCTTCGAAAGCGCGGCGGAGCTCTTGCAGATATAGCGATTCTTGTGATTGACATTACGGAAGGCATAAAGCCGCAGACTGATGAGGCGATCAAAATCCTGCGCGATAATAAGACGCCGTTTATTATCGCCGCGAACAAAGTGGACAAAATCAGCGGATGGCAGACTCAAAAAGATGCCTGTTTCCATGATGCATTTGATGCCCAATCGACAAAAATCCAGGAAGAGCTTGACCTGAAAATTTACACACTTATCGGGCAGTTAGGTGAGCGCAACATAATGAGCGACCGCTTTGACAGGATAACTGACTTCACAAAAACAATAGCAATTGTGCCGGTTTCAGGAAGAAGCGGCGAAGGCGTTGCGGATCTTCTGGGCTTAATTACCGGGCTCTCGCAGAAATATCTTGAAAAAAAGCTTGCGTTGGATGAATCCGGTGTCGGCAAAGGCACTGTTCTTGAAGTGAAGGAAGTTAAAGGCCTCGGGATGACTCTGGACATAATACTTTATGACGGTATAATGCGCCAGGGAGATACGCTTGTGATTGGCGCGCGTGAAAAACCCGTAGTTACGAAAGTCAAGGCGATATTGAAAATACCGCCATTAAAAGAAATTCGGGTCGAAAAAAAATTCGTGCCGGTAAAAGAAGTTTTAGCTGCCGTTGGCATCAAGGTATCTGCAATGAATATTGATGAAGTAATTGCCGGTGTTCCTATCTATACTCTGCGCGAAGGCGCTTTGACAAAAGAATACGAAGATCTTGTCAGAAAGGAAATCGAAAGTGTTGAAATTGTGACTTCAAATGAAGGCTTGATAATCAAGGCAGATGCGCTTGGAAGCCTTGAGGCGATTGTGCGCAGCATAAAAGAGAAGAACATTCCGATAAGAAAAGCGCTTATTGGCGCGGTTTCGCGAAAAGATATACTTGAGGTAAAGGATTCTGACCCTAAATACAAGGTTGTTCTCGCTTTTAATGCAAACGTGGCTGATGATGCAAAGCAGGAATCAAAAGACACCGGCGTAAAAATTCTTGAAAGCGAAATCATTTACAGGCTTCTTGAAGGCTATGATGAGTACTTAAAAGACCTTGATGCCGCACAGAAAAAAGCGCTGTCAGAGTCGTTGAAAAAGCCGGCAAAGGTGCGCATCATTCCGGGATTTGTTTTTAGGCAATCAAAGCCTGCTGTTGTTGGCATGGAAATAGTTCTTGGCACATTGAAAAAAGACGCGAAACTGATGAATTCTGTTGGCGAAGTCCTTGGAGATGTCGAGCAGGTGCAGGACAAGAACGTCAATATTGATGAGGGAAAAATCGGCATGAAATGCGCGGTTTCTGTCGACGGCTTTGTTGTCGGAAGAAATGCAAAAGAGAATGAGGTTTTCTACACATTCCTGACAAAAGAAGAATATAAGTTGCTGCGCAAGAACATCGGCTTCCTGTCGCAGAGCGAAATCACATGCCTTGACGAAATCAAGCAGGTGATGCTGAAAACTGACAAGCTGTGGGATTTGTAACCACTTGCAATCGTCATTGGATTATAAAACCTAGAGCGAAGCGGAGAATTTGAAGTCTGCGAATTAATTTTTATTTAAATCAGGCATACGCATAATTCAACACTAATTCCCCGTTTGAATTTCTTACATACATAACATCGCCATTATTGTTCCAAATAGCATTACAAGAATAACCTCGACTACACCAATATAACTGTTCTCTTCTGTTGGTTCCACAACCGGTGTAAAGAGTTACTGTTTTTTCACTTTCTAAAACAAAGGTTGGAAAAATATATGGATTTCGTGATGATTCATCTTTAACTGTCCAACTCGTTAAATCACAAGGATAAGAGCATGAATTTATCAAAGTTACATATTCATCATTTAGATTATTACAATCATCGCCTTCCGCGTTCCATTTGAAATAAGAAATTCCGATACATTGATTATCGCAAATACCTTCACCTGAAGGTTGTTTCCAAACATTTAATTTTAGCGCCTTAGCTTCGGTTTCGGCATTTCTTAGGTCACTTTCATATTTTTTATTTGGAGAGATGATGTAAACATTTGCATAACCTTCTTTAACTAATTGTGAATTCACAAATGAATCATTAATAAATAAATATCTCAAAAGTCTCCCATATTGGTCTTTATCTTGAATATCATTCTCAAGAATAACATTTTTGCTTTCTATAAGTTCTCTTAGTCTATTATTTGCTTCTTGATAATACGGTTGACCCCGTTCAGGCGTATTAATGCCGAGTAACCGCACTTTGATACTGCCTTGCAGTTCAATGCTATCTCCATCTATAACTCTAGATACAAAAGCAACCGATTTATTAGCGGTTATTTCCGTTGTTGAATGATTTTCTATTTTTTGCCACTGCATTTCTGATGTTTTCACAATAGTTTTTTGTTTGAGAACACAGAGGTTAACCTTTTCCCAGCCCGCGGGCACATCGCACGGCGTCGGGAATTCTTTGCACTCGCCTGTTTTCTCGTTCTTTGCAGGAGTTATGACTTGCGCGCACATTTTAGGTTCGCGCTCCTTTGTTTCGTTGCGCGTCTGATTGCGTTCTTTTTCGCGCTCACGTTCGCCATCATCTTCAGTCAGCTTTTTGATTTTTTCGCGCGCATTTTCCGCCAACTGCTTAGCGGCGTTTGCAAGGCCGTATGCTTCGCCGTATTTTGATGAATCTATCGCGTCTTGCGCCGCAGCCAGCTTGTCAAGAGAATTGTTCAGAAGAATCAGAGCAGCGTTGTCCGTTATATTGTTCATGCCTATTTCATCATTCAGTTTTGCGATTTCTTCCCGTGCATCAATTATATTTTCGAATGCCTCGTCAAGCTTGCCCTTTGTAATATTGTGCTCTTTTTCTATTTTTTCTACCGCATCTTCGATTTCTTCCTTAGTTTTGTTTGTGCGCGCCTTTATCTCGATTTTTATTTTCTCTTTGTTCTTGTTGATTTCGATTTTAAGGGAGCCGGTCTGGTTCTGCATGCTTGCAATAAGCGAGCCGATAAGCGCTTTCTGTTCGGCTGTCAGCTTTCCCTCTGTCATGATTTTTATTTTAAGGCGCTCGGCCATTATTTCTGTCTTGTTCCGGAGCTTTTCTACCTCGCGCTCGATTTCAATCTGCTTTTTTATTTCTTCGGTTTTGTTGCCTTTACTTATGCTTTTTGCGGCGGACTTAGCTTTTTCCAAAAATTCTTCATGGGATTCTTTTGCTTTTTCCGCAGCGTTTATTTTGCCTTCTTCAGCCATTTTCTGGAACTCGCGCAAGCGTTCTTCGGCTATTGTTATGCTCTTTTTTGCTTTTGATTCAGAATTAAATGTAAGCGCCAAAGAGAACTTATCGAGCGCGTCTTTAAAGCCCCAGAAAAAGCTGTCAGGGTTTATTGAAGGCTCGTTGTCTTCAATGACAACTGCGCCGGAGGAAGCATTAGGGGTATCTTCAGCCATGACAAGCGCGAATTGCGCGAAAATCAGAACAAAAGCGGTAATAACAATGGCTTGTTTCATACGTATATAGGCTCGCAGGACAATTTAAACTTTATCCGCACGTCTAATTCATTGGCTTTGAGAACCGGATGATTTTTGCCCGGACAATAGCCTTATAAATCTTGCAGTTATACTATTGTTAGTTTCAAGAGGATACCTATGCCAGCACGAATCGTTATAGGCGACAAAGACGGAAAATCATACCAGAAGGAAATTGCAGCAGATAAATTGAATGCTCTTCTTAATCTGAAAATCGGCGATGAGTTCGACGGAGGAATTGTCGATGTTCCAGGATACCGATTTTCAATAAGCGGCGGGTCTGACAAGGACGGATTCCCTATGCGAAAAGGCGTACATGGCCAGGGAAGGAAACAAATTCTTGTTGCAGAAGGCCCGGGATATTATCCCATTATGAAAGGCGGGCGCAAGAAAAAATCAATACGCGGAGAAGTTATTGCTTCCGATATTGCGCAGATTAATGTTAAACTTGTAAAAGCAGGCGCGAAACCGCTCGCTGAACTCTTTGGAAAAACCGCAGAGGCTCCCAAAGCCGAAGAAAAGAAATAATTCTTTAAAATTCTAGATTTCTTTGCGCTGTTAGCGAAAATATGCATTAATGTACAACCACGTATGAAAAGGTATGGCGATTTTTTATTCTAAATGCTTTAAGGAGCATCATCATTCCGCGCGCAGCCACCACTGAAACGCACGCAGTTATTCCAAGCCCTCCTCCGAGCCCTGCAAATGCCGGGCTTGAAAACAAGAAAACAAAAGAAAAAATCGCGCCGGAAACCGCAATCCACATATGGTTTGGAACCGCTTTTTTTGAGCTCATTCCGGCAAAAGACGCACCCATCGCGGCAAGAGGGATTGTTTCGGCTAGTTGCCCATCAACAAATCCCGTGGCTCCAAGAACATAAAAGATAACGCCGAAAAACAGCGCAACAGCAGCGGATGCCGCCACAGGCCCCCATCCGCGGCTATTGTTCAGTTCATACGTTATGGACGCTGCAACAATGCTGGCTATTATTACTTCATACATTTAATCACCGAATATTTTGCTTGTTAAATATGTCGCAATGAACGCGATTGTTCCTAAGGTGCCGCCGGTTCCGTTATATGTTTTTCTTGGCGCCGTCTGCACCAGCCCGGCAACCAGCCCGGCAAATGCGATTTCCGGCACGCCGAACATGTTCGATGACATGCCAACGAACGCTCCGCAGTATACGGGCCCTGAAAGGCTTTTCATTCGTTCATTCCGGTTTGCATATATTGCATAAGCCAGGCCTACAATGCTGGCGGCAATGACAGGCCCGAAAAACATTGTGCTTAGAAAAAACGTAACAACGGCGCCTAAAATAGCTGCGATGATTATTGATGTTCCGCTGATAGGGGCATGTTTTATTTTGATCGCACCTGTGCTCTGGAATAGAAATCCAACAATTAAAAATGCTAAAATGGCAAAAAATAGGGGGTTTATCCCGCTGCCAAGCTGGAAATAGGTCATGCCATAATAAAATAATAGAAATGCCGATAATAAAACGAATACGGCATTATTGAAGTACGATGCTTTTTGCATAAGTCTCCCCGGAGTTTACTTATCGCTTTTGGAAGCCTCCCAACAATTGAGAGCCATTCTAAGTTCTTCATGATTTTTTGAATATTCTTTCAAAGACGTTTTCTTAAGGCACGCATCAACCGCTTGCCTTGCCGCCATAGCCCCTGTCTTTGTTCCGCCGGGGTGTGCGTGTATTCCGCCTCCGAATTGCATGATTATGTCTTTTCCAAAAACATCCATTAGATCAGGAACCATTGTCGGCTCCAGCCCTCCGGAAGCTACGGGAAACATCGGTTTTATTTTACCCCAATTCTGCTCAAGTACATTAAGCCGGTAATTTTCCTTTACGATGCCAAGTACGCATTCATCACGGACGGCCAAAACCTCATCTTTTCCGCCATGCATTTTTCCCACAACGGTTCCTATGTGAAGTTGGTCCAAACCGACAAGCCGCGTAAGCTTTGATATTACAGTCATACTTATGCCGTGCTTCGGATTTCTTGTCAGGGCAGAATGCATGCATCGGTGCGCATGCAGAACCAGCTTCAAATCCTCGTTTGCTTCCCTCAGCGTCTGCAGGGCGGTCCAGCCAACTGGAATGATATCAATCATTATATATTCTCCGCCCAGGCTTTTGACATACTCCGCCCGCTTTATCATTTCCTGGCACGTGGGCGCAGTAATATTGCACATATACATTTTTCTCTCACCGGTTTCTTTTTCAACTTTATCCCTTAATTTTAGAGTTGTCTTAGCCCTTTTTTCGAAACTGTTGAATTTCTGGTTTGTAAGGTTTTCGTCATCCTTCACAATATCGCAGCCGCCAACCCAGGAATTATACGCGACTTCAGCATGTTTTTCAGAAGTCAGTCCAACTTTTGGCTTTACTATGGTTCCGACAAACGGCCGGTCTTTGACTTTCATAAGTTTTCTTACACCCTCCAGGCCAAATTTCGGTCCGCGAAACTGCTTTATGACCTGTTCAGGAAATGAAATATCCTGCAGCCTTAAGTTGTCTAGAAGCTTCATGCTGAATATATTTCCTGCAACAGAGCTTAAGAATTGCGGAACTGAATTAGTTTCAAACAAATCCACATGATATGCAACTTTGATAGTATTTCTTTTTTTGTCCATGAAAAATACATGGGGCTTTAAGCGCTTTGCCAGTTTAGGGCTCAGTGTCTGGATATCTGCCCAGGTGTCTATGGAGCTTTCTCCAGCCATGTTTGTTGCGGCCTTTTCAAAACTAACTCCTTCAGATGGTTCGATATAATATTCACAAATTAAATCATTTTTTGTAGGTTTATAGTTTATGTCTATATATTCCTGCATATTCACACCATTTAAATTTTTTTGACAATTTTATCATATACTCTGATGAGTTCGGTGAGATCCTTTACCTTGAGAGTGTATAGTTTTTCAGGCGCGCGGCTTTCAAAAGACACGAATCCAAAATCATACAGCATCTTCAGGTTTTTTGATGCTGAAGATTCGGTTATATTTAATATGGCTGCGATTTCATGAACGGATATTTTTTCCTTATTGCCTAGTATGTGTAGAATATCCCGCCTCGTTCTGGATCTTATGGCTCTTGCAAGCTTTTCGTCAGGCATTTTTTCACCCATTAATTTTGAATGATTTTATTATGTTGCTAAATATCCCTTCATACATTCGATAATATTCATCTTGAGATGAATATTTGAAAGTATATGCAGTTCCGTTGGTGTAAAATACAGCGTATCTCAGTTTCCACTCCGGTATTCCGGCGAGCATATCATATCCATTCATGCCATTTATCGAAATTACGGTTTCATTCAGGATTTCCAAGCCCGAAAGCATAGCCTCTTTTTTAAATTCCTCTTTAATATCTTGAGAATTTGCAGCGGATTTTACCATAAATTCAATGTCTACTGAAACGAGCACCCCTTCTTTAGGCACATCCTTTTTGAACGTTATGATTTTTTTAATGGCTCTATTCGGAAACTCTACGCAATTATACGCTTCATAATATTGCGTTGGATCGCATTGTTCAATATCTTTATCCACGCCGATAGAGAATTCCCAATTATCAGGATAATTAAAGCCATAATTAAGTTTGCCGTCATAGACATATCCGTTAGTTGTCAGCGGCAATGGCGCCGGCTCTGCTGTTAGTGGCGGGTATGCGGATTCTGCGGGCTGTTCAAAAGGTTTTTCAGAGGTCTGTTTTTCCGCGTTTGGCAAACTAAAGAAAGCGAGCGCTATCACAATCAAAATCACAATTGCCAATAATGTGTTTTTGTTTATATTTTTCACAGTATCAACTCGACAATGCCCTCAAACATGTCAAATATATAAATGTTCATGTATATATACATGTTTCTAAGTTGCTCAATTGGGCAACTGTGAAACAGTAGGCACTTTTAGAAATTGCCCGTGCGTGATTATTATGTGGCTGCAAGTCAAAATGTATTTGATTTTAGGAATGTTCTTCGGGGTAATCTATGCCCTGCTTTCAATGATCGGTGCGTACATGGGCATCGGAAGCTTCATGTTTTACGGCATTCTTGCGACAGTTATGATGCTTGTCCAGTACATGATAGGTCCGAAAATCGTTGATTGGTCTATGAAAGTAAAATATGTCTCTGAAAAAGAGCATCCCGAACTTCATAGAATGGTGGCCGAACTTGCAAAAAAAGCAAAAATATCGAAACCTAGAATCGGAATATCCCGGGCATCGATTCCAAATGCGTTCGCATTTGGCAGATGGGAATCTGATTCAAGAGTATGCGTTACTGAAAAACTATTGGATTTACTGAGTAAAGAAGAGCTTAAAGCGGTTCTCGGGCATGAAATCGCGCATATAAAAAACCGCGATGTTCTTGCTATAACGCTTATGAGTGTTGTTCCGACAATTGCATGGTACTTTGCGCAAAGCATGTTGTTTTCCAGTCTGCGCGACCGTGACCGGGGCGGAAATATTGCAATAGGCGCCGCAGCATTTGGAATATATTTCCTGACAAATCTCCTTGTTCTTTATGCATCAAGAATACGAGAATACTATGCGGACAAAGACAGCGTGGCGCTCGGAAACAAGCCGTCAACTCTTGCATCTGCTCTGTATAAGTTAGTTTATGGAAGCGCAAAGACGCCTAAAAGTTTGCTTAAGGAAACCGAAGGAATGAAAGCATTTTTTGCAAATGATCCTTCGCGCGCAGTCAGCGAATTCAACGACCTTATGGCTCTTGATATGGATAAGAGCGGCTCGATAGATGAAGCAGAGCTTGCGGCAATACGCGGCAAGAAAGCGAAGGTATCCGGCATGGACAAGTTCATGGAGCTTTTAAGCACGCACCCGAATATGGTGAAACGGATTTCCGCGCTGTCAGAATTGCGCGCGCGTTGATATATCTATCGGAATTATTCTGGCGCCAGTTCATTCAATTTAAAAAGCTTCAAATTTATTGAAAAACTTATTTGAAATCCCCCTTGTCAAACAATTACAATATAAGGATATATGCGGCGCTGTGCAATACATAATATTGTCAATTAGGTCTGATTATTATGCTATACATTCACGAAAAGCCTGCACATGCGCTTTCTTCAGATGAAGTCATTAAGCATCTTGAAACAAATAAAACTGCAGGGCTTTCCCTACACGAAGCGGAAAAAAGGCTTAAGAAAAACGGCCCAAACGCCCTAAACGGAACCGCGCATATTACTCCGCTGCAGATATTCGCGAGGCAGTTCAAAAGCGCGATTGTCTGGATTCTTGCATTTGCCGCCGTAATATCATATTATATTGGAGAAGATACAGAAGCTTATGTAATTTCTGCAATTATTTTAATTACGTGTTTCATCGGATTCTTTCAGGAATACAAGGCTGAGAACATACTAAAATCCATAAAAAAGCTGACTGCGACGCATGTAAGAATTATGCGCAGCGGAGAAATGGTTGAGCTATCTTCTGAAAAAGCGGTTGTGGGCGACATAATCTTTCTTGAAAGCGGGGATAAGGTGCCTGCCGATGCGCGAATAATGAGCTCAAACAGGCTTTCGGTTGATGAGTCTTCAATAACCGGTGAGTCTATTCCATCAAGAAAAGAAAATTGCGTTCTTAAAGAGGATGCGGCGCTTGCCGATCGCAAGAATATGCTTTTCATGGGCAGCTACGTTTCAACCGGAAACGCGGTTGCCGTTATTACGCACACCGGGATGAAGACTGAAATGGGAAAAATTGCAGGCAGCATACCAAGTGAGTGCCAGATAACGCCTTTGCAGGCAAGCATGAATCATTTCGGGAAACGGCTATCTGTTTTTGTGTTATTGATCGGCATTTTTGTCATTGCCTTTGAGCTTATCAAAGGAAAAGCGCTGTATGATATACTTCTTATTAGCATAGCGATCGCGGTTTCAGGAGTGCCTGAGAGCCTGCCCATAATAATATTGATAGGGCTCTCGCATGGGGTCTATGTGATGTCAAAAAAGAATGCGCTTGTAAGAAAAATGGATGCTGTTGAAACTTTGGGCTGCGTCACAGTTATTTGTTCGGACAAAACAGGCACAATAACAAGAAATGAGATGACTGTTGTAAATATATATTCCAGCGGCTCGTTTATTGATGTTTCAGGCAGGGGCTACAAGCCGGAAGGCGAATTCACATCCGGAGGAAAGCGCATTGTTCCAAAAGATAACGCTACGCTCAACCAGATGATTATTGCAGGGCTTATGTGCAACAACGCCAAGCTAAGCAAAAAAAGCGGCGCATGGTCTTGCATGGGAGACACTACAGAAGGAAGCCTTATTGCTCTTGCAAAAAAAGCAGGGATTTCTGAAGGGCTTGTGGATTTTGAGTACACACGCATTGCGGAAATTCCGTTTGATTCTGCAAGAAAGTGCATGAGTACAATTCATCAAAAGAGTGTTGATGTGCAAATATTCATAAAAGGCGCGCCTGATATGCTGCTTAGAAAGTGCTCGCGCATCGAGAAAAACGGCGCAGTGTCTGCAATGGGCCGCAAGGAAAAAGAAAGCATAATGGCGGCGCATGAATTATTCTCAAAAAAAGCTTTAAGGGTGCTTGCAATCGCCTACAAGCCGGAAAAATTCAAGAAAAAATTTGATGAGCGCGATGAAAACAACCTGATTTTTCTTGGACTCGTCGGCATAGAAGATCCGCCGCGAGAAGGGGTGAAGGAATCGATCGCCGCATGCAGAGCAGCAGGAATAAATGTTGTAATGATTACAGGAGACCATGCATCAACAGCAGTTGCGGTTGCAAAAAAAATCGGCCTTATTAATGAAAACGGGCTGGTTATTGAAGGCGCTGAGCTTGACAAGATGCCTGATGACGAATTTCAGAAAGTTGTTGAGCGCGTCTGCGTATATGCCCGTGCGACGCCAGAACATAAGCTGAAAATAATTGAAGCATTTGAGAAATGCGGACATATTGTTGCAATGACCGGTGACGGCGTCAATGATGCGATTGCTCTGAAAAAGGCGCATGTGGGCGTGAGCATGGGCTTAAAGGGCACTGATGTTGCAAAAGAGGCTTCAGACATAAGTCTGCTCGACGATAATTTCAATACGCTGGTTTCAGCAATAAAAGAAGGCAGGACAATATATGCCAACCTTCAAAGGGCTATGCGGTTTGTTTTGTCAGTTACGACGGCTGAGATCGGCGCGATAATTCTGGCGATAATTCTTGATTTTCCGCTTCCTTTGACTGCAATAATGGTGCTTTTCATAAATCTTGTGACTGACGATCTTCCGGCAATGGGAATGAGCATGGACCGCGCAGAGAGAAATGTGATGCGTGAGCGGCCAAGGCCTGTTGGCGAGCCCATGATAAACAAGAACGCTCTGAAATCAATACTTCTTGCAGGGTCATTGATGACGCTTGCCACATTTGGCATATTTGCAATATACCACAATTATTACGGCGCAGATACCATAAGGAGTCAGACTGCGGCGTTTGCATCGCTTATGGTAATGGAAATAATGTATGCTTATGCCATACGGATGCCTGAAAATGCGAGAAAATGGAGAGAGATGTTCAAGAATCGGCATTTGAACGCGACAGTTGTGCTTGCATCAGTTGCGGCGCTTTCAGCCATACAAATTCCAGGGCTTCAGCAGATTTTTTCCACAACATCGCTGCATGTTTATGAGTGGCTAGTTGTGCTTTTGATAAGCGCAGTCGTCGTCGTCGGAATCGCCAAACTAAATTTCCCGAAAAAGAAATTGTATGAAAAGGACTTTTCAGTGATTAAAAATAAAGTTGTATTTGGATAATGCGCTGCACGCATTCATTACTTATTATTGCAAGCATCATTTGAGAATTTACGCACGGCATGTTTTTCAAGCTCTTTGATGGCGTCTTTTGCAATCCAGCAAGACGATTTTGAGTCAATTTTCAAGATATCTTTCGCAGTTTCAATCGCTTTTTTATTCAACGCAGCGTTGCGCTTTCCAATCTGGCGCAGCGCCCAGTTCACGGCTTTTTTTACAAAATTGCGCGCATCAGTTGATTCGCGCGCAATTATCGGCAGAAATTTCAGAAATGCCGTATCATCGGTCTTTTTATCATGAACCGCAAGCGTTGCCATCAAGACAAACCCCGCGCGCTTGACAAACTCTTCTTTTTGCGCGCTCCATTCAACTGCTTTTTGCCAAGCGATTTCTTTTTTATCAAAAAGATAACCGCACGTTTGATCGCAAATACCCCACGAATCAAAATCGTTTACCCAACACTCCATTTGTTTTTCATCAACTAATTTTATCTCATCAATTAAAACCGCCAAACTCCGCGCTTCAAAAATTTCAGAATCCCAAAGTTCCTGCGCTAGTTTATGGCGATATTCCGCACCATTCTTATTTGTTTTGGCTTCTTTCTTTATTTTTTTGGCAAACTTTTTTAAATACGGCATGCTTATTCCCAAAACATTTTTTGAGTTAATTCCGAAATGTGCCATTTCTGCGGCATTTTTGGCGTTGTACTGCGATTTCAATGTTTTTAGAATTTTATTGCATTGCGCGCTCATTGTAAAACACACCCAATATGATTTCAGAAAACTTGTGCAGTTCCTAAGCCGCTACGCCTTCCTTAATCGCCTGCTCTATGACGCTGTATTTTTTGCGCTTCATTTCTTCAAACTCTTCGGGAGTGTAGCATAACGCTTCCAAATCATATCGCGACTTCCACAGCGGAAGAATCTTGCTCATTCTTTGCGTGTAGGGTATAGTTTTAAACGCACGCGAAACAATTATCATATCAAAATCGCTGTCTTTCAGGTTGTCGCCACGCGCCCTTGAACCGAAAAGTATTACTTTCTCTGCGCCGAACTGCTTCCTTACATCTGCAGCAAATTTCTTCACATGTCCAGTGATTTTTTTACCCATAATATGACCTCCTTTGCCTATCTTAAGTGAGTTTCGGCAATCTTTTCTGTATAAAGCTCACTTGGAATTGCTATGCCCGTTGTCGGATACCTTGTAATTATGTAATTCGGAGACAATTCAATAGAAGCAGTAATTATATTTGCTGGCGCGTTTAAATCCTTTGCCAACATCAAAAGATTGTGTGTTTTTATGAGCGTCTTTTTCTTTGTCAAATATAGTGTTTTTAATGCCTTTTCGGCCGCCTGCTGTGATAGAAAAACAGAAACATAATATATTTTGGCTTCAAAATTCTTTTCCGCGCTTTCTAAATCTACTTGTGCCCGTTTCCACCGACTTTCAATTTCTTCGCGCATGAGTCTAATTGCTTTTGCAGATATCTATAGTTTGCATCACTCAACCACGCTTCCGCCATGCTTTCCGAAAGCTGCGCGCCATATTTCTTCTGCGTCGGTGCCGTCGATAAAAATTGTCTTGATTTTCGCGCGAGAAATCGTATCTGCCGCCCTCAAGTCAAAAAGCCCGTACTGCCCGGGAAGCTGGGCATTTGCCGAAAGAATTTGCTTTAGCTGTACGTAATTCAGAACCGGGAGTTTCTTTGCGTTTTTATTCTCGCGCGGGTTGGAATCATAAACCCCGTCAATATTGCTCGCGTTTATCAATAAATCCGCATTTATTTCCTTTGCTGCAAAAGCGGCAACTGCATCAGTTGACTGCCCGGCTTTAAGCCCGCCTGCGACAACAACTTTATTTTTAGAAAGTGCGGCTTTAAGCCCTTTTTCATTGTTCGGAACTTCGGCGTATTTTGTGAGTGCGGAGGCGACCAAAGATGCATTGAAATGCGTGGCTTTTATGCCGATATAATCCTGCATGTCCTGTGTTGCGCCAAGTTCGCGAGCAATCGCCTGGTACTGGCGGCAGACTCTACCGCCTCCGACTATGATTACGAGCTTTTCTGTATTTTGCGCGATTTTTTTCAGGACGTCAATGTACTGCTTTACTCCGCTAACCGAGAAGTCTTTCGTAAGAAGCGAACCGCCAAGAGATATTACTACATTCATCAAATTACCTTTGAAATTTATTTAACGCAAGCTCTTTTATAGTTTCGTATGTCTCGAATTCCGGAGCAAGCGAATCATATTTCGCGAATTTGCCGAAAGAAAGCCTTTTCGCGCCAGGCGTAAAATCCCCGCCATGAACAGGATACATAAAAATCATATCTTTACTTTGAAAAAAAGCATCCGCTTTTTTGAGCCAATCCCTTTGCTGCTTTTTATCCAGCATTTGGCTAAAAACATCCATAGGCGAATTATTAGCCCAGCCGAAATCAATAAAAACTAATCGCAGTATCTTCCCAAACTTTTCTTCAACTTTAGAATTTATCTTATCCCATCTTTCTTCGTCGAATTTTCCGCTGTATATTTCTTCCGGTGTCGGAGTGATCGTGACAAAATCGAGCTTTGGCGCTTGCCGATTGTAATAGATTACCGGATCAGCCCATGTTCCGACATAAATGTTTTTTCCTTTTGATCTTCCGTATTCATGAATTGCATCTATGATCTTACCTGCAGCATCATAGGAATCTTTAACAGCTTGATGATTTTCATTATTATTGACCATGGCCTTAAGACTTTCCGCTTGGATATAAAGCAAATCGATAAAAATTGCATCTGCGCCTGAATCTATCTGTTTTTTAGCGCGATTTACAAGAAGCTCTTGAAAAGCCGGAATCGTCAGATCCGGATAATATCCCTCGGCTTTTTGCCAATCATATTTCTCGCCAAGCTTCAACAGATGATTGGTCAGCGCGAAATATTCCTGAAATCCTTCCTTATTCAAAAGTTTCCCTCTAAGTGACGGATAGTCTTTGCATATATCTTCCGGACATATATAGGTTATATTCCATTTTTGCGGATCAAACGCCATTCCCCAAGTATCATTAGCATTGATCACAGTGTTTGCTATGGGATCTACTTCAATTCTTCCCAGAGCTTCTGAAGGAATCGCGCCTACAAATATGACTCCTGGCATTTCTTTTTTAATCTCAGGTATTGTCTTTCTGAGCTCTTCGTATGAGTAGCCCAATTCTCTGACCAACTCGGGCACATTTTTAGTTGTAGTTTTTGCAAACTCGGCAATACGATCAAGCAATTCAGAAGGCATATTATCCGGAGAATCCGGAGCGGGTATTGTCCAAGTATAAAAACCTAAAAAAATTAAATCTGTTTTGGTTTGTTTTAGCATTTTGACAGTATTCTTAAGACTCCTGCCGCCGCCGGATTCTCTGTCAGTCACTTTTTCGTACACCGTAGCGACTTTAACCCGAGAAAGATCATTCTGCGGGCCGGCATATGGTATTTTCGACAAATCTATTTGTTCCAATTCATTTTTTGGAGCGATCAGCAATATCGCAATAACCAATACGACTCCTAATAAAAGCAAGATTTTTTTGTTCATAAACTTCACTTAACTGTTAATATCCTTGAGCCATAAGCAGGCACAGTTATTTTAAAATTAGCAGAATCACTGACAGTAAAAATTTCTCCGTTCAGTTCGTCTTTTAGCCGCGTTCCGTTTGGAAATGGAATGTCCAAAACGCTTTCGACTTGTTTTCCGTTGAAATTAATTACAACGATTACCGTTTCATTTTCATAAGCCCTTGAATACGCATAAATATTGTCTCCGGATTTCCAGACGTTTTTGATGTCGCCGTATTTAAGAGCGCTGCTGGAATTGCGGATAGAAAATACTTTTTTATAAAAATCTCTTAAACCATAATCTCCATTAATCCAATTAACTTTGGGGTCAGCATTTCCAGTTCTAAACCAATCATTCGTCGCTCCAATTTCCTGCCCGGCTTGTATGAACGGAATTCCCGGAAGAGTGGAAATCATAACCAAAAAATTTTTATTCAATGTCGAATTATCCTTATTCAGTCTTGACTGATCGTGAGACTCCAAAACAAGTAAAGGCGTTTTGCCCAATGTCGCGATACCTTGCGCAAGTTTATCTATGAGTTGCTGAGAGGTTATTGTGTTTGCGGCAATACCGGGCATAAGGCGCGGAAGATTAGCATATTCCAATTCCGCCGGCACTTTTTTGGACAAGCCAGGTTCGGATATAAACGCAGCATCGGGCTTAATCTTTTTCACAGCGCCTATCGCGCTTATTAGTAATTTTTCCGAAGAGTGGTCGCCGGAGAACACCATCGAATTATAATTATTAGACGGCGCGTCAATTCTCCATCCGTCAATACCATATTCTTTTACATAGTATTCCGCAATTTGAGTAAAATATTTGATTACATTGGCATTTCCCAAGTCCACTGCCGGACCCCATCCAGCTATTGGGAAACTCCGCACCATAATTCTATCTCCGCTGATTTCTCCGCCAAATTCATAAAGATCTTTACCCCCTGCCACCGACGACTTATGCTTGCCAGCAAAAACAAAATTTCTACCATCCAGTGTTGTGTACTCCAATTTCCAATTCATTTCTTTTGCTTTTTCTGCGAGTTCGGTGCTGGAAAAACTATAAGTCCAATTATTATTATAAATTATACTATTTGGAGGCGTGCAGCAGGTCACGAGATCAAACAAAATTTTCATATCGTTTTTATGCACTATATCAATCAATTCTTTGAGATCATCGGGCGAGCCATACGCCGGATCAATTTTATAATAATCATTAATCAAATATATGAGCGTTGTCTCCTGCCTCTTCATTGCTCTTTCCCAAATAGGCATCAAATATATTGTCTTTACGCCCAATTCCTTAAGGTGTGGAATTTGTTCAGTTATCTCCTTGAAAGAATGGTTTGGGTAATAATAGGGGTGAGTTTCGTAAATCGCTCCCTCGTTAAGCCATGTTTTGCCAATTGGCGCGGGACTGGATTTTGGCGAAGGCGCAGGCAGGATTATGGGTGATGGTGAAATAGGCGTCTTTGCAGGAATAACTGCCTTATTCAAAGCCGTTTGAGCCGTATCTAGTAAATCTCCGGCTTTTTTGTAATCTTTATTATCAAACGCCTGCTTCGCTTCCAGCCCCAACCCCTCTACTTCCGAAACATCAACGCCCTGCGCTTTGGCCGCATCATACTGTGATTTTAATGACTGAAATTTCTGCTGCAATTCTTCTTTGGTTATTTCCGGATTCTGAGCGGCTCTTTTTTGTTTTATAGCAATAGCAGCTATCGCTAAAATGGCGATTATAATTATTGCCAACAGTACTAAGATTTTTTTATTCATATTGATCAGTTTTTATTTGTTTAAATAATTAAAATTAATTGACTATTAGTATCCTTGAGCCGTAAGCGGGCATATGAACTTTCAATTCGCTGGAATTGCCTGCAAATGTTTCGTTGTATAACAAGTCGTAAACGGTTATGGCATCTCCGCCGAATTTTGTTTTGACAATGGCGTCAACGGACTTATCGCCTGCATTTACGATTACCGTTGCCGACTCATTCTCGCTCCATCTGTTGTACGCTATGAGCTTCTTTACTTTCGGAGAAACCAAGGCGTCTTCGATATTATCCGATTGCAAAGAAGGCAGGGTTTTTTTAATCATTATTAGTTTTTTGTACTGGTTTTTTAAAGAATCCGCGTTATATCCAAATAATTTTTCTCCGACTTCCTCGGCAAGAATAATTTGATATTCTCCTATCCAAATAATATTTCCCGGAGCGGTGATAGCTAAAGTAAGATACGCGTTCGAGACATCCGGCTTAAGGAGATCCACAAATTTATTCGCCTCAACCCAAGTATTAACAAACTTGGCGGTTTTTGTGTATTTTTCCTCTTGCTGCGTCAGCTTAAATGCCTTGACATAATTTTCAGAATATGAATATCCTGTGCCTCCGTAAACCAGCTTTAACAAACTTCTGAAATTATAGCCCTGCACCCAATCAAAATATTTTCCGATTGTCCTGTCCACTCTCGGATCCACGTACCATCCGGAAATATCTCCTTTGCAGGTTTTCATAATTAAATCATCGGGCATATCCCTTGTGCTTTTCCATGTTATTTCAGAAGCAAAGGCAAGATTCTTTTCCGTTTCCTTTCCCAATTGCTCTATTTTTTCTCGCATGGCGTTTGCAAGAGGTTCTGGGCTGTAATATCCGTCAACAGGCGTCAAGCATTCAAAGCCTTTTGCATATCCGGTTTTATCGCATAGATCCTTTATGTAAGAATTGCAATATGCCATCATTGCCGAATCGAGATATATTCCATCCACGCCCCATTTTTTGACCCAGTGAGGAAGCACTGTTTCTGTTACGTATTTAATCAACTCGGGGTTATCCTTATTCACGACATACCCGTATTGGGCGAGTGGCCATGGCCAGAATATCGCCGGCTCTCTATAAATGCTTTTTAGCATCCACTCGGGATGATTATCATAGACAAAAGTGCCCGGCGCCGTAACCGTGATTTGTAATTGGGCAATGACTTTCATGCCAAGCGAATGAGCTGTTTGCACCATGTGCAAGAATTCTTCTTCGGTTCCCCGTTCAGAGTCGGGTTTAAGATAGTCCTTAACAATGAATGTATCCTTGATTTCCATGTTCTCAATGCCTTTTTCCGTTTTCACCGGTATTGTCCGCCCTGCCTCCGGCCATATCGCATCATAAGGAGTCCAGATGAAAATGGTATTTGCTCCGGTTTCTTTTAATTCCGGCAATGCCCCCTCAACTTCTTTCCATGAAGGCTTTACAGTTCCCGCTTTTGGCATGTTCATCTGGGGAATGCCGGCTATTACAATGGTTTCATTTAATGTTTCCGGCGCCGGGGTTGCAGGCGTGGAAGTAGTCGCGGGTGGCGTTGAGGGTGCAGGAATAGGAGATGTTTTTGAGGTTTTTATTTCCTCTAACGCGCCTTTTGCTTTGTCCAAAAGTTCGTTCGCTTTTCCGTAATCTCCATTATCATAATTCTGCTTCGCTTCCAGCCCCAACCCCTCTACTTCCGAAACATCAACGCCCTGCGCTTTGGCCGCATCATACTGTGATTTTAATGACTGAAATTTCTGCTGCAATTCTTCTTTGGTTATTTCCGAGTTTTGAGCGGCTCTTTTTTGTTTTATAGCAATAGCAGCTATCGCTAAAATGGCGATTATAATTATTGCCAACAATACTAAGATTTTTTTATTCATAATTTTTACCTTTTAATTGTTATTTGGCTGCTTTTTTATTCGCAAGTTCTTTGATCGTTTCGTAGGTGTTGAATTCCGGAGCAAGGGAGTCGTAATTCCTGTATTTTCCGAATGCAAGCCTTTTCGCGCTCGGCCCCATATAGCCCCCGTGAAGAGGATAAATAAAATTAACGCCGTTTTTCGCAAAAGAATCGTCAAGAGTTTGCAATAAGCCGCTTTGTTCTTTTTTATTCAATTTCTGGCTGAAATCAACCGTTGGCGAAATATCCATGCTCCAATCGATAAAGGCAAAAATCGGGGTATTGTCGTATAATCTTTTGGCGCGCGATATCTTCTCATAGCTCTCGTCAAGTTTTTTATTCAGAATTTCGTTTTCAGTCGGCGTCATTGTTACAAAATCAACACTGGACGGCATCTGCGGCAATCCTTCAATATATTTGAATGGAACCGCCCACGCCCCAACATAAATACGCTTTCCTTTTGATTCGCCGTATCTATGTATTTCGTTTATTATTTTTTCCGAAGCGCTAAATAAATCCTTAATTATGGGATGTTCTGTGTCCTTGACAAACGGGTAAAAAAGCGATGTCTGCGGCAAGCCGTCAATCCAGATTGCATCCGCTCCCGCGTCTATCTGTCTTTTAGCCCAACTTAAAAGAAGTCCTTGATAATCAGGATTTGTTATATCCGGAAAGTATGCTTCAACTTCTCTGTAATCATAGTTTTCAGATTTTGCCCATCCGTGCCAGCCGGCGAATTGCGCCTGAAATTCTTCTTTAGTAAATGGTTTACCATTTTTTTGTATGCTCCATTTTTGCGGGTCAAGCGCCATTGCCCATGTTTCATTAGTAGTATAGACTTTCCCAGTTATATCGTTTTTATCTATCCTATTGATACGTTGGGCAGGTATTGCTCCCACGAATATAACATTTGGCATTTCCCTTTTTATCGCAGATATCCTTTTTTCAAGTTCTTGGTAATTATAGCCACTTTTCTCGACCAGCAACGGAATCTGCTCTGGCTTGATCCCCGTGCGTTCCGCATATTCTTTTACGATCTCGGGTGGAATATTTTCCGGAGAATCGAAAGCAGGAAGCCATCTCCAGAAGCTGCGGAATACCATGTCTGCATGAGTCTCATTAAGAATCCGGATGACATCGCCGGTGCTTCTTTGCGGCCCTAAGGGCGGCTCATCAATTATATTTTGGTAAAGAACCGCGACCTTTACTTTGCTTAAATCGTTTTTTGGGTCTGCCCAGTCGCTGCTTAGTGTATTGTTTATTTTCTCTGGCATTTGGGGTGGGACATGCTGAATTATCAAAACTGCAACAATTGCGATAAACAATACTGCCGCAAAAATTAAGATTTTTTTGTTCATATATTTTACCTTTTAATTGTTAATATCCTTGAGCCGTAAGCAGGCACAATTATCTTAAAATTAGCAAAATCGCTAACGGTAAAAGTTTCGCCGTTCAATTCGTCTGTCAATCGCGTTCCGTTTGGAAACGGAATATTCAAAACGGTTTCCGCCTGCTTGCCGTTGAAATTAATTATGACAATGACAGCTTCATTTTCATAAGTCCTTGAATAGGCATAAATATTATCGCCTGACTTCCAGATATTTTTAATGTCGCCGTATTTCAGGGCGTTGCTGGAATTGCGGATAGAAAAAACTTTTTTATAAAACTGCCATAAATCTGAATTGGTGTCATAGTTAGATAAATCAAAAGCTTGTTTTTTTATGTTTCCTGTTTCCTGCCCCGCATATATCATCGGCACTCCCGGAATTGTGGATATCATAGCCAGCAAAGCCTTATTCTGCTTCGGATAAGCCGCCTGCACTCTTTGCGTATCATGATTTTCAGAAAAATGAGATCTGGTTCGGTTATTTTTTATATTTTCCTTTATCATATAATTAACCAAGTCCTGAGAAGTCGCTTTATTGTTCACAATCTTGTCAAGAAATCCGTCTTTATAGGTAATTGATCCGATGGGAAGTTTTGTCGGATAGTTCAGCCATCCGGAAAAATACCAATTATACGATGCCTCCGCGTACTCGTCAAAAGCGGTATCGCAAGTTTCCGGAGCTCGTTCGCA
>JAHILE010000044.1 GCA_018897155.1 Nanoarchaeota archaeon
CAGTTACTTTCTGCGAAAATGAAATATCTGCGTTTTTTATGGCACGTTTGTCTTTCTGCCTTATGATCCAACGAATCTTCTCGTTATTCAGCTTTTTCATGTATTCTATAATGGGGTGGAAATTAATTCGGGATAATACAAGTTAGAGTTGATTTGAATGTCCGAGTATGAAGAATTTAAGGAGATCGTACTTAAACGCTTAGAGGCTATGCCGGAAAATGTAAAAGTATCGATGGGCTCTATAGGTACTTTTACGAGGGATGATTTAATACAGAATGTCACGAAAGATAGTGACGTAGGAAAATTCATAGTTAAGATGCAAATAGAATATTTAAGGGCGATGAGCCGGGGTTTTTCTAAATGAAAAAGATATTCCTTATCACGAGGCCGCAACATGAATACAGGGTTTCTTATATGCACGCCTGGAGTAAGGAAATTATCGATTTTGCAATAAAAAATGCAATATCCTATACTGATTTTGATAAAAAACAAGCGACAAGAAAAAATGTAGAAAAATATCTTAAAGCAAGAAAGCCGAACTTTGTAATCTTTAATGGTCATGGACCCATAGATTCGACAGCAATTTTAGGGCACAATGATGAAGCTTTGATAGAAACCGGAAAAAATACTGATTTGCTCAAGGACACGATAGTTTATGCTCGGGCATGTTGCTCTTCAAAAATTCTTGGACGTGAAATAATCTCTAAAAATAATAAAAACGCATTTATCGGTTACTCTAATCTTTTTTCATGGATTCACTCTGCGGATAGAGAATGCAATCCCTATAAGGATAAGATTGCAGAGCCATTCAAGTTAGTGTCAAATGAGATACCGATGTCAATCCTAAAGGGGCATACAACTTATGAAGCTCACGAGAGGGCACAGGAGTTATGCATGAAACTAATACAGGAATACTCCGCCACTGGAAATGAGGAACTGGATAAGGAGACAAGGTTTTGGTTGTTTGTAGATATGACTATTCAGGAACATCGAGGTAATCCCGAGGCTCGTTTTCAGTGATAATCACTACAGTCATCAAGCGCTTTTTAATACATTCTTAATTCTTTCAGTGCCCACCGCCACAATAAATCATTCCAACTCATTCAACCTGCAGGTTGTAAGCTTTTGAACTACGTTCAAAATGCGGTTGGAAAGCTTCTTCAGGCATTGCCTGAAGAGCCGAGAGCACAGCGAACAGATTTTCAAGCAGAGCTTGAAAAATCCAGCCAACTTCGATCCGCGCTATAATAACTATTTCACCACGCGCCTTCTTAAACCTTTGCCGCAGCGCGAAAATGTTTAAACCATCTATATCGGCAACCCATAACGCTTAGGCATATAAATTCCCCGCGCCTTTCTAATTATATGGAGTCAAAAGACGCATTGGTTGTGTTTGACGGAAAGAAAATCCGAAGAATGTGGCATAACGGAAAGTGGTATTTCTCTGTGGTTGATGTGATAGAAGTATTGACAGATAGCCCGACGCCAAGGCAGTACTGGGGCAAAGTCAAAGACAGGGAATTTAAGGAGCTTGAGTTGTCCCCAATTTGGGTACAACTGAAACTGCAATCTGCCGATGGCAAATTCTATGAAACAGATTGCGCAAACACAGAATCGTTATTTAGAATAATTCAGTCAATTCCTTCAAAGAAAGCCGAACCATTCAAGCAATGGCTTGCAAAAGTCGGATATGAGCGCGTGAAGGAAATAGAAAATCCGGAATTGGCGCAGGAACGGGCGAAAAAATACTATGAACTCAAAGGCTATCCAAAGGACTGGATTGAAAAGCGCATCAGAGGAATAGCTATAAGGCAGGAATTAACAGATGAGTGGAAAGCAAGAGGCGTACAAGGCGATAAAAACTTTGCAATTCTTACCGACGAAATCGCTATGGCAACTTTTGGAAAATCCACAAAAGAGCATAAAGAAATAAAGGGTTTGGACCCGAAATTCACAAATCAAAACTTAAGAGATAACCTGACCGATTTAGAACTGATTTTCTCAATGCTCGGCGAAAAGGCAACAACCGAAATCACAAAAGCCAAAGAATCTAAAGGATATGGCAAATGCCTCACTTCAGCCATTGAAGGCGGAACAATTGCCGGAAATGCAAGGCGCGAATTGGAAAAGAAGACTGGCAAATCCGTAATAAGCCCCGACAATTACAATCAGATAGCGAAGAAGAAAGACGATAAATTGTTGGAATAATTTATCAGATGCTCTTTAGTACCTTCACAATCCTTTCTTGCCCTATCGCAATTATGAAGCCCGCAAGCTTGGGTCCGCGCTCTTTTCCGATAATCGCCAAATAGCAAGCTTTGTAGAAATCCTGCGGCGTTATCTTAGTTTCTGCGATTATGCGCTTGAATTCTTCGCCAAGTTCTGCTTCTGTTTTTTTCTCATCAAGCGCAGCCGCGAGCATTTTCAAGGCGCTAATCTGCCCTTGCGAAAGCTTCGCTTTGACATCAGCAGAAACAGCATCAGCAACATTAATCTTCACTTCTTCGGGCGCAAACATTGCAATCCAGTTGCGTGCCAAATTCAGCCTATTATTAGCTGACTTCAAATCCTCCTCTGAAAATTCAGAAGTAATATGCCCGCTTGATTTCATTGCATCAATAACCTCTTCATTTTGCGAATAAATCTGTACGAGTTGCGCGGCAAAATCAAAAGGAATGCGTTGCGGCATTTTCGCAGGAATTTTTGGCGTCGCCATCTCATATGACCTTCGGACATTATTCTCTTCGCGCTCATTGTCGGCTTTCGCAGTACCAAAATATATTTTCTCCGCAGCTTCGTACTCGCGGATCAGCATCAGATCCTTGAATGTCAGATCCCTTTGCTTTCCGGGCTTTTTGGTATAGAAAAAAGCGAAATGCTCCGGCTCTATCACTTTCAGGACATCCTGCACTATATAGACATTGCCCTTTGACGCAGACATCTTCCCTCCATCCACAAGAAAGAACTCATACACGTATGGAATCGGCGGCTCAAAGCCGTAAATCTCCTTTGCAATGACCTGCCCTGACTTCCACGAGCCTTCTGCATGGTCTTTGCCGAACGGTTCAAAGATTATATTCTCGATAGCCCACTGAGCAGGCCATTCAAAGCGCCACTGCAGTTTGCCTTCGCTGAATGGAACATCGCCTTCGAATCCGCAGCCTTCGCTTTTCTTTGCCTTTATGGATTTTCCGCCGCAGGTAAAATGCACAGTCTCTTTTTGCAAATCAAAGGAAGAAATGTTCGCAAGCATTCCGCATTTCGGGCAGATTGCGTCAAACGGTATGTAATCATCGCCTTTTGTTTCCTGGAATTTTGCGATTATCTTTCCAACCGCGTCAATCTTTTCAAAAACCATCCTGATATACGGGTTGAATTTCCCTTGTTTGTAATAATCGTCATTGGACTTGATTTTTGGAAACATTCCAAGCTGATTAAGCCCGATTTCCCAGACTTTTGTGAAATGCGCGGACCACGAAGTACAGCATCCGAACGGGTCAGGAACTCTGCAAAGAGGATGTCCAAGATACTTTTTCAATTCAGGGAATTTTTCCGCCGGATGCCAGTTTGTATTTAAATCCGCGAGTTTTGCAGGAATGTCCTTTAAAGGATCCCTGTCGTCAGTAGAGTGGACAAATTCTGCCTCATGCCCTTTCTCAATAACTGACCGGTAAACAAAATGAGCGCGAATAACATCATTCAGATTTCCGATGTGCTTTCCGCCTGAAGGAGTCTGGCCGCATCGGATAACTATTTTTTTGCCTTCTTTTTGCGCGCGTTCAATAATTTTTTCTGCCAATTGGTCTGCCCAGAAAAGAGATGATTCGTTTGGCTCCATATTTTCGTTGTCCATGCATCCAAATTGCGAAGGCAAATATTTAAAGCATCAAATCAATCAGCCGCTTTTTGAAGAAACAGAAGAAATAGAATATGGCTTGCCCACCATGACTTGCAGGCTTGCCTTTGGCGCGTTTGTAATTGCATCATATGAGCTTATATTGCATGTGCTGTTTGCGCTGAACCGGATTTCTGCGGAATTTCCCGCCCATACGCCTTCAGCAGCCCGCCCGCATCCCCGAAAGTTCAGGCCTCCAGATATGTTTGAGAGTACATTGAATGTGATGTCAATAACATGGCCGAACGAAACAGATATTGCAGAAATTGTCCTGTTGTTTGAATAGAATCCAAGGCCATCTGTGTCAATAAAACGCATGTCCGTTATGACTTCTGCAGTTTTTGGAGCTATTGTGACGTTTCTTTCTTCAGTCCAGTAATTCTTCTCGCCAATAATCGTATGCGCCCTGTAATACAGCGTTCCGGTTTGTATGAGCTGTATATTTGCGCTGAATGTTTTGGGCAAATCGTATGAACGATTTGCAAATTCCGGAGTCAGCTTTTCATATCCGCTTGCCTTTGCGCTGACATTTGTCCCGAATTTTCCCGGATGCGATTTATAATCATAATGAATTGCTGTGTGCTGTGTTTTTTCATCAACACCTGCAACAGCCCAGGTGATATTGGCAAAATTCCCGATAAGGGCGTTTTCCGGCGCGCTTACGAAATACACGATTTTTTCCTCCACCACCGGCGCAGCCGGCGCATGGACTTTTGGCGCCTCAGGCGCTTGAGGAGGTGTGTTGTTTTGTACCGGCTCTCCGGTTTGAGCGCATCCGCTCACAAGAATGATTGCAATAAGCAGAAATGAAAGAATGTGCGCATGCTTCATGCATAATAATATGTGCATGGGTATTTTTATATGTGGAGCTCAGTTAATCGTTCGCCAAACTTGCTTTAAATCGGCAAAGATATAAAAGCATCTGTTCGAAGTAAATGCATGCTTTCAATACTTTCGGACCTTTCGACAAATTGGATTTCACTTATAATTCTTCTTACGGTTATCGGCATTGTCTGGATTTTTGACAGAAAAAATTTCAAGCGCGAAGGAATCATGTTCTTAAGAAGAACCGATAAGGGCTTGAAATTTATCGACAATTTCGCAAAAAAACATACAAGCGCGCTTAAAACATTTGGCACCTTTGGAATCATTTTTGCATTCGGCGCGCTTGGAGCGGGCTATGTTTACAAGACAGAAAAAAAGAAAAACCCGGTTGCAAAAACGCTTACTGTCCTTGCAGTGCTTCTTATAATCGTTTATTTGATGAACTTCCGGACAGTTTATGCTCTCTCAGGAGCTCTCCTCGGAGCATCCGGATTTGTTGTATTTCAGCTTGTTGAAGGGGTGGTAAATATATTTCTTGAGCCGGGTGCGGCATCGCAGATGCAGTTTGTTCTGCCGATACAGACAACAAGCGCGCCTGTTTTTTACGTTCCGATAGATTATTGGCTCATTTCGATTTTTGTTCTTTTGATAGTGCACGAGTTTTCACATGCGTTTGTTTCGCGTGCAGAAGGCATAAAAGTAAATTCGCTGGGCTACGGCTTTATGGCTGTAATTCCGCTTGGATTTGCAGAGCCTGACGAAAAGCAGCTCAAAAAAACTGAATCAATAAAAAAATCCAGAATTTTTTCAGCAGGATCTTTCAGCAACATAATCGCCGCAATAATTTCTGTGATATTGCTTACTGGAACCGTATTTGCAGTGACTGTGATGTATACGACTGACGGAGTGCGCTACGGAACAGTTGTTTCCGGAAGCCCTGCCCAGGCGCACCTGCCGCATAACGGCACAATAAATGAAATAAACGGCAAAAAGATACGCGGCACAAACGAGCTTGCGGCTGTTATGGATAATGTTTCAGAAGGCAGCGAAATTTCTATTTTAGTTGATGGAAAAGTTTATTCGCTAAAAACAGCTGCTGACCCGAAGAATTCAACGCGCGCCTTTATGGGTATCTCAAATCTTGAAAATGTTATTGTTGCAAAGGAGAACTATTCCGGATTTGCAAGCAGCGCGCTCGCATCCGTATTGCTTTATTTTCTATCGCTTTTTAAATGGCTTTTTCTGCTCAATTTGGGGATAGGGCTTTTTAATCTCCTTCCCATAAAGCCTCTTGATGGCGGGCTTATTTTTGAGGAAATCATAAAATGCCACTGGCCAAAGTCATGGAAATCGATTTACAGTGCGGTTGCAACGACAACGTTTGGATTGATTCTTTTCAATCTTTTCGGCGTTTATTTTGTTCGCACCATATTTTCTGTAGTATAATTTTTATTGCACGTATACGTTCTATGTCGATGAAACTTTCAAATGACAACACAAGATTTATATACTGCGCTCAAGAATAAAGAAATAATAATGTTGAACCAACTCCGACTCCTGCAAAGAGGAAGAAGTCTTGCGGGCGACTTTTGCCCATTACCCTTACGCGGTTTAAAGAAACCTTCCAGACTTGCAGGAGCGTGAGAGTATCCCGGAATCATTTTCCAAAGCGCCTTTTTCTGCCGGCATAATCTTCAATAGCTGCTATAAAGTCCTCTCTCTCAAAATTCGGCCATATTTTATCCGAGAAATACAGTTCCGAATAAGCCGCCTGCCAAAGGAGGAATCCGGATATTCTTTTTTCCCCGCCGGTCCTTATTATTAAATCCGGATCGGTTATGCCCTTTGTATATAGAAACTTTTCGAAGGTTTTTTCATCCAGGTTATTTATATCCAATTTGTTGTTTTTTTCTTCATGAACAATATTCTTTACGGCAGCCACTATTTCCTCGCGGCCGCCGTAAGCAATTGCAAGATTTACAATAACTCCATTATAGCCTTTTGTCGCATCAGTTAGCGCTTTGAGCGCTTTTTGAACGCTATTCGGAAGCATGTCGGGCCTTCCGATTACGTTGAATTTTGCTTTATTTTCACGCACTTTTTTAAGCTTTGCAACGCGCAAGGCTTCGCTTTCTATGAGTTTCAGCAGCATGTTTATTTCCTGTTTCGGCCTGCTTTTGAAATTTTCATAAGAAAGAGAGTAAAGAGTAACTGTTTTGATTCCTGTTTCAATGCACCAGTCAAGGACTTCTTCTGCTTTTTTCGCACCCCATTCATGGCCGTTCCATGGCTCAAGCATAAGCCTTTGTGCGAACCTGCGGTTTCCGTCCATTATTATACCCACATGTTCCGGCAGTCTTTGCATGTGAGTTTCATGTATACTAGCCATTATAATCACTAAACTGAAGACTATTCGGTCGCATATATTTTTAAATATTCTGAATACTCTTTTTCGGCGCGCCCCGTTTGAAAGAGTATTAACTATAGGTTATTTATATCTAAAGATAATATATATGTTTATTGGTAATTGGTGCATATATGCAGGCAATAATTCTTGCGGCAGGCGTTTCGTCGCGCTTTTGGCCTCTAAGCGAAGGAAAGCATAAGTCGCTTGTTAGTGTTTTGGGCAAATCCCTGCTTTTAGGTACAATCGAAAGCATTGCTTCTGCCGGAGTCAAAGACATTATAATAGTGCAAGGCCCTTCCGCACGTCTTGAAAAATCACTGGCTGCGCCATCTGGCGTTTCTCTGAAATTTGTTTATCAGCCGGAAGCATGCGGTATGGGGGATGCGATTTTACGGGCAAAAGAGCACATTTCAGGAAATTTTCTGGTTATAAGCCCATATCACATAAACGCCGGCGATATTATTAAAAAAATTCTTGAAATCCACAAAAAATCAAAAGCAGAAATAGTTCTTGTGGGGAAAAAGACAGACACTCCTGAAATCTACGGAATTTTTAAAATAGCTGGCGGAAAAGCGGCAGGAATTGTAGAAAAGCCGAAGATTAAAGATGCGCCTTCAAATATTCGCGCGGTTGGAGTATATCTTTTGCCGAGGCAATTTTTAGCGCAACTCCAAGTTGAGAAAAGCGCGCATTATTCCTTTGAATCCGCACTTGAAAAAGAGCTGAAATCAAATCCTTCGGAGCTCATAATAACCGAATATTTTCAGCCGACGTTGAAATATCCATGGGATGTTTTTGCGATAGAGAAATATGCAATGGATTCATTTTTCAAAAATCAAAAGCCATTCATTTCAGAGGCCGCATATGTTGACAAAACCGCAAAAATCGAAGGCCGGGTTTATATCGGTGCAGGCACAAAAGTCATGGAAAACGCGGTGATAAAAGGCCCGTGCTTTATCGGCGAGAATTGCGTGATTGGAAATAACGCTCTTTTGAGAGATTATGTTGATGTCGGAAACAACGCAAAAATCGGCGCGAATACAGAGATTGCGCGCGCAATAATCGGCGAAGGAACGCACATTCATTCAGGTTATATTGGCGATTCAATAATTGCAGAGGACTGCCGCATAGGCGCTGGATTCATCACTTCAAATGCAAGAATTGACCGCGGTGAAATTTTCACAATCGTCAAAGGAGAAAAAACAGCAACTAGCATGAAATCTTTTGGCGCAGTTGTCGGGCGCAGCACAAAACTGGGGATTGGCGTAAAAACAATGCCGGGCATTCTGATTGGCGCGAATTGCATTATCGGGCCTGGAACAGTTGTGAGCGAAAACGTCGAATCGGATACGACATATTATTCAGAGTTCAAAGGGATTATGAAGAAGAAAAAGTAGGTGAACTCATCATGCCGCTATTGCGGCAAGCTTTTTGAATCGAAGATTCAAAAGCCTAGAGTCATAAAAAGTTGACGGCTTTTCAAGCTTTTGGGAACCTTAACTTCCAAAACAAGCAAAGCTTGCGAAAGGATTTCAATCCAAAGATATCGGGATGATTAAAAATGCTCAAAGCCATATTATTTGATGCGGACAACACGCTTTACAAAGTTGTGAATGAGCGCGCCCACTCCGTTATGTTCGATTATCTTACTGCGCAAACGCATCTTGACCGAAAGCAGCTTGAAACTTCATGGCGCGCGCAGGTCAAAAACGTTCTTCAGTCAAATGACGCGCAAAATATAGAAAAGCGCAGCCGCGAATACAGCATCGAATCGATGCTGAATCATTTCGGCGTAGCTGATGCGAAAAAAAGGAAAAAAATCGTGAAAGGCGCGCTCGATATTTTTTGGAAATGCATTATTGAAGACCTTCAATTCGATGCAAATACAGCAGTCATAATTACGGAACTTCAAAAGAGATACGTGCTTGTCATCGCAAGCGATGAATATGAAAAATACCTGAAACTGAAGTTGAATCGCGTTTTCGGGAATTGGAAGAAATACTTCAAATTCCTTGTGGCGTGCGAGACTGCCGGATTAATGAAGCCGAGTGAGAAATACATTCAAATCGCGCTTGCCAAGCTTAAAATAGCGCCTGAAGAAGCTGTAGTTGTCGGGGATTCTATGATGCGCGACATAATTCCTGCAAAAAAGCTCGGGGTTTTTGCAGTGCATATTGCAGGAGAAGACAGTAAAAATCACGAATGCGCTGCGGATATCGAAATAAAATTGCTATCCGAGTTGGCAGAAGCTATTGAATAAACGGGCTTAAGCAGAGATTAAAGGATATAAAAACAGCAATTTAATTGATTCTATGTCAAAAAAGATTTTATGCTTTGGCGGCGGAAGCGCAATGACGAAGGCAGTCCTTGAACCGCTCAAAAAATACCCTCTTGATATTTCTTCAGTAACATCAATGACTGATGATGGCGGATCTACCGGCCAATTGAGGCAGGATTTCGGTATCCTCCCCCCTGGCGACATAAGGCGCCACATTCTGGCGCTTTCAGATGCGCCGGAATGGAAAAAGAAGATATGGACATTCAGGTTTGGGCACGATGTTTTTGCTTGCGGGCATAAAGGGCATAATTTTGCAAATGTGTTTCTTGCGGGCCTTGAGGTTGGTCTGAAAGACTATAAAAAGGTTCTTGATGTTGCCCATGAATTCATGAAAGTAAAAGGTCGCGCATTGCCCGCAACAATTGAGCGCATTCAGCTCTGTGCGGAGCTTGAGGATGGCGTGATAATCAAAGGAGAAAGCGAAATAGCTGTTCCTAAAAAACACAATCCGCTAGTTAAAATAAAGCAGGTGTTCCTTGAGCCGAAAGCAAAAGCGTATCCTTTGGCCATTTTAGCAATCAAGAAAGCAGATGCCTTGATAATCGGCCCGGGAGATTTATATTCATCGTCAATTCCGTGTTTTCTTCCTGAAGGGATGCGCGAGGCAGTCAAAAAAACAAAAGCAAAAAAAATTCTCGTATGCAACCTGATGACAAAACACGGGGAGACAAACGGCTTTTCAGTTTTAGATTTTGCAAAAGAAACCGAAAAATATATTGGATGCGCGCTTGATTTTGTAATATATAATACGGAAATTCCGCAGAAATCACGAATCGCGGAAAATAGAAAAACCGATCCGCTAGTTATCGAGCCGGTAAAAATCGATGGCGTAATTGACAGCAAGAAATTCATCGGCAAAAATGTCATTACTGAAAAGGGCCCAATATTGCATGACCCAGAAAAACTTGGAAAGCTAATATACTTATTAATGCAATAATAGATTATTTTCTTTTTTGAATAAGTTATTTGGTGATAAAACGAAAAAAATAATTCGCAAAAAAAAGGTGCTGTCAAAGCTACGTTCGCAAAAAATTAATGCGATAAAAACGTGCGCGAAAAAATCTGCCAAAATGCGCATAAAATCACCCGTTAAGCCGCGCGCGAATAAAATGATTAAAAAGCGCGCAAAAGCAGTGTTGAAAGTTTCACGAAAGCCGGTTTTTAAGAATATCAAAAAATCCGCGGCTAAAATCCTAAAAATACCTGCAATTAAGCAACCGGCGCCGGCGGCATTTAGAAATCACGCAATTCGCGCGCATGAGGCAATCAGGAATTTTGGAAAATCGCTATCTGAAAAACATCACGCGATACACACTAAGCTAATGCACCATGCCCAGAAAATATTGCCGCGCAAGCAACTTGCGATGAAGCAGTCCTTTGCCCCCCATGTTCATAGCCCTAAAGGAAGCGTTGCGCCGAAAAAAAGCGTTCTGCTTTTGAACATGACAAAAAATCACCTGATTTCAAATAAAGTGGTTTTTGCAAACACCACATATCAGAAATTTCGCGGCCTGATGTTCAAGAATAAAAAAGAAGTGGATTACGCTCTTGTGTTTGATTTCAACAAGGCGTTAAAGGATTCTGCCGCAATACATATGTTCTTCGTGTTCTTTCCGATAGATGTCGTCTATCTGCGCGATAGCAAAGTTGTGGATATTCATCGGGCAGTCAAGCCGTTTACTGCGTACCTTGCGCCAAAAAAGCATGCAGACACGCTTATCGAGCTTCCGCAGGGGACTATTTGGAAGAGTGGCATTTCCATTGGCGATGAGATTGTGACGACGAGCGGTTGAGGCGTGCATTTAAGAAAACAATCTATTTAATGCTGCGTATGAAAAGCACTTTATGCATTGTTCATATTGCTCAAAGCCCGCCGTTATTTACCGGCGATACGAAGGCCGCGCGCTTTGCCGCCGTCATTTTATTCATTCTTTTGAAAGAATTGTCAAGCGCACAATACGCGAGAACCGTTTAATTGACAAAAAAAAACATATCGCCGTGGGACTGTCAGGAGGGAAGGACTCCTGCGCGCTTCTGTACATTCTTCATTCAATCACAAAAGACCGCCCGAATATCAAATTGTCTGCAATTCTTATAAACGAAGGCATCAAAGGATACCGCACAGAAAAGCATGCAAAAGCGATTTGCAAAAAGTTCAAAGTCCCGCTTCATATCGCTTACTTCAAAAAAGAGTGGGGAAAGACGCTTGATGAATTAATGAAACGGGAAAAGAAAAACAATGCTTCAGATAACCTTAAGGCATGCACATACTGCGGAACAATGCGCAGGTTTCTGATAAATAAAACCGCGCGCGAAATAGGCGCAGATACTGTTGCAATCGGGCACAATCTTGACGATGAGGCGCAGGCGATAATGGCGAATTACATACGCGGCGATTTGCTGCGCGGCGTCAGGCTTGGCGCGAATGCGTTTTCAATCCAGGATTCGCGGTTCATTCCCCGTATTAAGCCACTGCGCGAAGTGCTTGAAAAGGAGGTCGCGGTTTACGCAATACTTAAGGGCTTTAATGCTGATTTTGGTGAATGCCCTTATGCTGAGCAAAGCTTTCGTTGGGATGTAAGAAATATTCTCAATAACCTTGAAACCAAATACCCCGGAACAAAATATTCTGTTTTGCGCACGTTTGACCGGATAAAGCCCGCTCTTGAGGCGACAACAAAGACAACTGCGGGAATAGGCACATGCAAGATATGCGGCGAGCCTGCGTCAAATGATGTCTGCAAAGTGTGCGAACTGATTGCCCGAGCATAGTTTAAATATTCTACGTCGAAGTGCTCAAATGGGTACTTCGGCATCGTTGGAAGGATCAAATGATATGTATTGGCGTAAGAAATACAATTCTTAAGAAACAGTCTAGGGACGATGTTGTAGATTTAAAGCTTAAGGCGCTTCGGATTATTGTAACTTCTTCAACCGAAAACAACCCCCTACACTATTGAAGAAATCCTTAATAAAATGGAAGAACTCTACGACATCAAACCTACTGATTTGACGTTACTGTATGGAACAATCGGCGTTATGCAAAGAGAATTATTTCCTTATATTGGAAGGGTAAAAAGCAGTTGCCGAGCAGATACTAAAACGCGCTATTTTTTCCGCACCAATAAATTCCAAGAAACCTCTAATGAACACGTTGGACATGTGCTAGAAAACTTTCTTAAAGCTCTTGAAATGGTTGAGACTGAGTTGTATTGATGGCTTAGCATCACCCTCTGCTGTTGATCCGTTTTAACATATCGTCAAGTGATTTTTTCCTGATTTCATCCTTTGTCGGAATGTGCGATATGTTGGTAGGTGCGGTATTTCGCATCAATTCTGCACGCCGGTCCATTTCACTTATCAATGGAATCACTTTAATTTTATTCTTGTCTTCTATTGCAGCCATATTGTTCACCAACTAGATTATTTTAGCGCTTATATTTCCAGTCAAGCTTGTCGAGTTCTTCTTTTCTTTTTTTCTCTTTGGCAAGCGTTTCTTCATTTGTTGCAGCCTTTTTCCAGTCCTCGAGCTGAAGTTTTTTGGCGTTCTTTGTAATCATGATTTCCTCGCGCTTTTTTTCTGCTTCAGCCGCGAGCTTCTTATGCTTTATGGCTTCAAGGCGCGCCTTTTCCTTGTCGTCGCGCTCATTTTTTGACCATTTGTCCAGAATCTTTCCGAAAAATCCCATGATGTAATTTGGCGCCAAGACTATATATTTCTTGAGATTCGCGCGCTTTGCATGAAAATCTTTATAAATATTCACCACAACTACGTAATATAACATCGTCAGATGTCGCAGTGAGATTATGGGTTATGGATGGCTTGTAGAAAAATGGGATGATGCCATAACTAATAATCCCGTTGATGCGATTAGAATAAAGCATAAAGAGCTTCTGCAAACGTATGGTGATAAAGAATTTCTTTCCAAAACATTGGGTGAACAAATAGATGATGTTTGGATAGAAACGCCGCTAAATGTCGGATTTAAAAAATTTGGTATACGTTCCGAGTTAACGCCGGATATATGCGCCATATCCGCTGATTGCGCGTATTATTTGGCGGAATTAAAAGTTCCCGAAGGCTCGAAAAAAAGCGCGAGGCGCGACATTAAACAATGTTCCAGAGTGCTTGTCGATTATGGTCTTCCGCATACTTGCGTAATAATACACGACGGCGTTGCAGAAGTTTTAAACATCGGCACGTCGTCATATAGGACTTGCAGAAAATTATGAGTGTTACATCTCTTCAAGCGCGTCAATTCCAAGAAGCTCAAGTCCGTTGCCGATGGTCTGCCTTACTGCAGAAACGAGATGAAGGCGCGCGTTTTTTAGCTCCTCGTTTTCTGCTTTTAAGACAGGCACTTTCTGGTAAAATGCGTTGAAAAGATGCGTTAATTCAAGAAGATAAACTGTGACCAAATGAGGCTGGTAGGATTGCGCCGACTTTATTATAGCCTCCGGGAATTCTGAAATCTTTTTAAGAAGCGCCACTTCATCCGGCTCTTTCAATAGTGTTGCATCAGGTTTTTTCCCTGCATGTCCTGACCTCAAAATCGATGACGCGCGGGCATACGTGTATTGCACATAAGGGCCTGTATCTCCGTCAAACTGGGCTACTTCTTCTTTGTTGAAAAGTATTGTTTTGTCCGAAGATGTCTTTATGAGCGCAAACTTCAGCGCGCCGATTCCGACCTTTTCTGCGGCGTTTTCTTTTTTTGCAAGCTGCGGATGGCTTTTTTCTATGATTTCTGCAACATATTCTTTAAGCTCGTCTATTGTGTCATCAAGAAACACCACAAGGCCTTTTCTGGATGACATTTTTCCTTCCGGAAGCATGACTAATCCGTTCTTGACGTGATGCATGTTTTTTGCATTTTCATAGCCCAAAAGCTCAAGCATCTTGAAAAGTTGCTGGAAGTACTGTTCCTGTTCCGCACCGACTACGTAAATCGACTTTTTTACATGATATTTCTCGAATTTATGTGCGGCAAGTGCAAGGTCTTTTGTTGCATAAAGTGTTGTTCCGTCAGAGCGCAATATGATGCAGTTAGGCATTCCATAATCCTTGAGTTTTGCAACAGTTTCGCCGTTAATGTCCTTGAACGCAATTCCTTTTTCAATGGCTTTTTGCACAACTACGCGCCCCGGCTTTTCAAAATCGCTTTCAAAAAATATTGTGTCGAATTTTATTCCAAGGCGCTTATATGTCATGTCAAAGCCCTCAATGCACCATCCTTTAACTTTTTTCCATAATGCGATTGTTTCTTTGTCACCCGACTCAATTTTTTTAAGAAGCTCGCGTGCCTCTTTCTCAAGCTCGGGATTGTCTGTTGCCGCGGTATTGAATTTAGTGTAAAATTCGCCGATAAACCTATCTGGTTTTTTGGGGATTGGGGTCCCCAAAAGCTTGCCGTCCGTAGACGGCATGATCTTGTCAGGGATTTTTCCAGCACCCCATTTCATATATCCGAGAACCGTTTTTGCGATATGGATTCCGCTGTCGTTGTAATAATTCACGCGCAAGACATTAAATCCTGCCGCAGACATTATGCGCGAAATACTGTCGCCAAGAAATGTGTTTCTTGCGTGGCCAATATGCATCGGTTTGTTCGGGTTCGGCTCTGAAAATTCGACCATGACTTTTTCCTTTTTGCCGAATCCGCTTTGTCCATAATGATTGTCAATATTCAAAAGCTCCTGTCCTATTGCTGCCCAATCAGCATAAAAATTAATGTATGGCCCTGATGCTTCGGCTTTTTTTATCAGCGATTTTTTTGGAATTTTTATTTTCTCCGCAATCTCTTTCGCAATCTGCATCGGATTTTTCTTTTGCTCTTTTGCAAGCGCAAAGCACGGAAAAGAAATGTCGGCGTCAACGCCTTTTGGTGGGTTCTCAAGGCGCTCTGCAAAAACTCCCGCATCCTTTAGAAGCGCAGCTACTTCGTTTTTGAATGTTTCGCGCGCGTATTGGCCTTTCTTTTCTGGCATAAATAACTATTATTACGAATGTTTATATATTGAAATACGAATGGCTGAATACGTTTTATCAAGTTGTTAACACCACAATTCCAATTCGCTCATTCGTATTTGCTGTTTCTGTAAAACTCTTCAGGCATATTCATCACAATATTCTCTTCGATTTCAGATTTGTCAAGAGAATCACCCATGATATTTATGTAATCGTTATCCTTAATGTCCGACGCTTTTGCTTTGTTGAGTATTATTTTGTAGATCTCGCCGCCGTTTTCAAAAAGAATGAGGGTGTAGCCAATAGTTTATTGAAGATTATTTTTCGCAAAATGCGCATCGGCGTTCTCGCGCATTTCCCGAAGCGCGCCATCTATTACTCCTTTCCCGAAAATATTCTCAAAAATCATCATCCTCGGAGCAATGTTTATGCCATATATGAATATCTTGTTTTCATTCATAGCAGCATACATCTGGCAGACGTCTGCGCCAATTTTCCCGGCAGTCGCAATTATTGCATTTTCATCGCTATCGGAAAGCGTAAAAGCCGCGTCGTTTTTTAGCGCGTAAGCTTTTTTCCCGGCAACAAGCACTCTTATTTTTTCAGAAGTTTTAACAATTTCCTGTATTAGTATGGGCTGGTCTAGCTTTTCCATTGTGTCAATGATGCCGATTGCGGATTCTTTTGAATCTACAGTCATTGCTCCGTCTTTCTGGTAAGGCAGCTTCACAGTAATGGGGTATTTGAAATTTTCGAAATTCTGAATTATTGCTTCTTTTGAGGATGCGAAATAAGTTTTCGGAGACTTTATGCCGTTTTTCTTAAGTCCGAAATAAATTGGAACCAAAAACTCGCTTGAGCCAAGAAGTATTGCCTTGTAATTGACCGGCATGTATTTTCCATTGTCCTCAAAAATCTTTGCAAGGACATAACCGATGTCGCGGTATTCTTTTTCAACGCGGATGAGGACTGCATCGTATTCCAAAAGGTTTTTGCTTCCAAGAAGCGGCACAACGCCGTCTTCGTTTGATTCTATCACAATTTTTGTTATCGGCGTATGCAGGACTTTGTCAAAATGGTTTTTTGCGCACTTCAAAATTGCTGAATCGGTTTTTCTGCGCTTTTTGGAGCCTATAATCAGAAGCTTCAATGAATCACCAGACAACTTTTAAGTGCATGAAACCTTTAAATAGGTTAAAAACAGGCAAAAATACTTTTTCTATAAAATAAATTTAAGAAGTTCTAACGCGAGAGCCGCAAAAAACGCGCTTGCACTAATTTGTGATGTCCTTTATTTTATTCGATTTATGCGTTTTTGAAACATCGACAATGAAATTTCCATGAAGGGCATCGCGCCCTAAAAGAATCTTGTAGAACATGCTGCTTCTATCCTCAAGGCTCATTTCAAGAGGGATTTTTATCCCATGCATCTCGATAATGCCTCGGACAACAGGTCTTCGGTCATAACCTGCATGGCCTTTTTTATTCGTTATTTTTACAGAAGAGACAACAGGGCCAAGGCCGACGCGCCCCGCAAGCTTCATATCGACGCATGTGCGCGTGGCTCCGGTGTCTACAAGCGCTCTTTTAAGAACTGATTTTTCCTTGCCGATTATTCGTATGAGCTCAACCAGTCCTATAACCTTTTTTTCTGAAGCAGTCATCAATATACACATCCAGCTATTTTTGCAAGCGTGCTTAAGTCCTGCTCTCCCGAATATTTAGCGCCGCCAATAATCCAAGTCGGATATCCTTGAATTCCTGCAAGTTCGCATGTTGCGGGATTGCCGTTCGGTCCATCTGCAGTGCATTCAACATAAGTGATATATTGAAAAGAATCGCCGAACGCCTTTTTTTGGTTCTGGCAATGCGAGCACCAATACGCACCATACATCTTGACGCCCTTTTCAGTCAGGCAGTTTGCAAGGGCGTCATTTTTTTCATTGCTTGTTCCGACGCATCCAAGACTAATCACAAGAAGTAAAATTAGCACGGATGATAATATTTTTCGCGCGCGCATAATTCATATTGGAGATTAAAGCTTAAATAAGTATTCTATTGGCGAGGAGGGCATATTGCAAGAAATTTAGCAATTTAAAGTATCTTTCTTCGGCTGCCATATATTTCAATTATCTGCGTCATTGAATTTACTTCTTTGAGAATCTCTATGAATTTATTGCCTTTTTTAGTAATGTTATATATTGTTTTTTTGCCATTTGACGTACAGCCTATTAGGCCGTCTTTTATTAACGTGTTTAAGTAGCTCTTAAGCAAAGGCACGGATAAATTCGCTTTGTAAAGAATGTTTGTTGGCTTTGCATTGCCCGCCTTTTTGATAAATAATAGGATGTCTGAAATAATTTCTATTCTTGCCCGCTTTTTTTTCATGTTTGTTTTTAAGTAAGTGAATTATATAAATTAGTTACCTAATCGATAAAAGCCGTGCTGACAGTAATTTATCAGTGATTAATTATGGCATACCAATGTAAAGTTTGTAAAGAAAAAGTTGATGTGGCTGAACACTGCGGACAACCGTGCGATGAAGTAAACGAAGAAGTGCAGCAACCGCAAACAGAAGCACCAAAAACAGAAGCACCAAAAACAGAAACACAGCAAGTATAAATTACTGATTGTGCGCGCGTTGCGGCAAGCATTTGCCGTGCCGCCACAGTATGCTTTTTTAAGGCGGATGTTCGATAGAGCGCCCTATATAAATTTTCTCTAACTAATACAATTTATGGATGTTCCAACCAGTTTTTTTCTGATCGGCGGAATAATTTTTATAGGATTTTTGGGCTCTTTGTTTTTTCAGAAAACAAAGATTCCTGATGTGCTTATGCTGATGATTCTTGGCATGCTCATAGGGCCTGTTTTTCATGTTGTTGAACCCGCATCATTTAGCGGAATAACGCCGTATTTTGCTGCGCTTGCGTTAATAATTCTTCTTTTTGAAGGCGGTCTGGGGCTTAATTTGTTTAAGGTGCTTAATGAAATTTCAAAAGCAACGGGATTTACGGTTATGATATTTTTATTTACCGTGGCAATAACAGGGTTTGTGATGTCAACTTTTTTTTCATGGAATGTTTATCATGGTTTTCTTCTTGGCGCGGTACTGGGCGGATCGAGTTCGGCAATTGTTATCGCGTTATTGAATCGGGCAAAGGTACCGGGAAATGTGAAAACTCTCCTTACGCTTGAATCTGCACTTACGGATGTGTTGTGCATTATTGTTACAATTTCTTTGATTGATGTGATACTTTCAAATTCGTTGAGCTTAAGTGCCGTGGGAAACAGCCTGCTAGGGTCTTTTTCAATAGCCGCTGTAATAGCTTCTATATTTGGCATTGTATGGTTTAAGCTTCTCAAGAATTTCGGCGGATTTGAATACGGCTATTTGCTGACGCTTGCGGTTACATTTATATTGTATGCTTTTGTTGAATCGATAAAAGCAAATGGCGCTGTTGCCGCTTTGGTATTCGGGCTCATGCTTTCAAACGCCCCTGATGTTGCAAAAATGCTTCGATTAAGGGGTGATTATGCAATAAAGCGTGCAATAATCACATTCCATAGGGAAATAGCATTTTTCATAAAAACGTTCTTTTTTGTATATGTGGGTATACTCATAGACCTCAATTCGATAACAAACATAAGCTTTGTTTTTATGTCTCTTTCAGTAGTGTTTGGCATCGTATTGGCGAGACGCCTTGGTGTCTGTATATTCGGCAGATTTTCAGAAGATGTGCGCGAAAATTCTCCAATAATAAACGGCATGATGCCCCGCGGCCTTGCTGCCGCGGTTCTTGCATCGCTTCCGGCATCAATGGGGCTTCAGATAGATGGATTTGTTGATATTGCATTTTTAGGAATAATTGCAACAAACATAATAACTACCGTGAGTACATATTACGGCGCAAAGGACAATTGACCGATTTGACTGCTTCAAGCATTTAAATTACTGGAATCTATTAGCTGAATAAACTTGGTGGAATAATGAATCGTCTTTTAAAATTATGCGAAAAACTTTCTGACAAAAAGCTTCGGGAAGATACTGAAGAGCTTCTGAAATCAACAAAGTTGCATCATCCCGAATTTACAATGAAGTTCACCATTCAGAATTGTCCGACAGCGCCGGATTCAAGGCAGGCGCGCCCCGGAGGCTTAATAGAGCATACGATTTCAGTAGTGGACTTATGCGAAACTATCGGAAAAAGCATTGCAAAATCATACAAGCTTCCGATAAACTTTGACCATCTTCTTTGCGCAGCAATACTGCATGATGTCTACAAAACCGTTGAATTCGGCGCAGAAGGAGGGCAATATGTGATTGATGAAGTCTACCTCAATCATGTCGAACTTTTAGTGGCTGAGCTTTACAAGCGCAAGTTCCCGAAAGAAATAATACATATTGTTGCGGCGCACTTCGGAAACACCTCACCGACGCCGCCGCGAACGTACGAGGCGCTGATTCTGCACCATGCAGATACTTTTGATGCAATAATTGCAACAAATGTTTTTCAGATGATTAAGCTGCAGGAGCAGATAATGGAGAGCATGGGCGTTAGGAAGGTTTAACGTGCCTCACAATACCTGTGAGTTATATCGTAGCGAATATCTCTAAGTTCGCCTAATGAAGCCCATATCTCTTTTTCTTCCATGAGGTGAATTGCATCATCGAGCGAATATCTAGCTTTTCTGCGCCTTTCATTAGCATCCAATTCAGCATCTATTAACGCATCTTTTGCAGCACCAAAGTATTTCGATAACTCTTTGAATTTTCTTCCGCCATTCGAAACAACATCTTCTTTAACTGTATTTATTCTATCTACAAAATCGCTAAAAATTAGTTCATTATACTCTAATCCAAGAAATTCATCATCATACATCTGACAGAAATTTTTAAATTCCCGTCTTCCTAATTCATCTACGCGGAATTCAGACATATACTCACCATTATTCCTTTAATGACGGCTAAAGATTTAAAAATACCTTCTTACGACTAATTCGTACAAAATCGGGGTTGGTTTACAATCCCCTGCTCTTCTTTCCTGCGCTTGTGAGCCCTCTGTTTGCGCGCCCTCTGTTCGCCGGGCGTGTGATCCAGTTGACATCCTTGTCGGATTTTACAGCTGCATGCTCCGGATCAAGCATTATGATCTCATACCACATATGCGGACCATCTTCGCCTACCCAGTAGCTGTTAAGAACTTCAAGATTAGGGAATTTTCTTGCTGCCTTTTCCTCAGCAATGACCTGTTTTGATTTCTTCAGGTTGTAGTTTAAGAAACCGGCTTTTTTCGGCTTTCTTCCTGCCTTGTGGCGCGGCCTTTCATATCCGCCTCGCGGCACTTTTACGCGCGCCATGACAAAGCCCTGCTTTGCCTTGTATCCGAGCGCGCGAGCGCGATCAATTCTTATTGGATGCTCAATTCTCGTAACTGTGTCTTCGCGTCGCCATTGAATCAGGCGCTGTAGCCACAGCTTCCCGAGGTTTTTCTTCGGCTGTTCCCATATTTTTCGAATGTATTTGTATGCTCCCATAGATTACACCTTTTCATTTATTTTTTAGTGTCCCTTCGGCCTTTTCAATCGGTTCTTGCTACATTGTGGGATAGCATATCAATAGAAAACGAACATTTAAAAGCGTATTTTTGCGCATATTTCGAATATATAAGCATAATTCTCAAAAATATCTTATGCTCAACGAGCTTCTTATCCTTGCATTACAATCCTTATGGTTCATTCTTCCCGCGTATTTTGCAAATAGCTCTCCGGTTGTCGGCGGCGGCGGAACGCCTATTGATTTCGGCAAAAAGATGCCTGATGGCGAGCCGATTTTAGGCCCTGGTAAAACATGGCGCGGGGTATTTACCGGAATCGCTGCTGCGGTCATAGTTGCAGGATTGCAGGATTATATTCAAAATCGATTCGATTTGTCGCAATATGGCTTGATAACAATGTCGATTCAGCTCGGTTTTCTTCTTGGTGCGGGCGCAATAGTCGGCGATTCTGTAAAGAGCTTTTTTAAGCGCAGGCTCAAAATTGCGCGCGGAGCGGAATGGCCCTTGCTCGATCAGCTGGATTTTATTGTTGGCGCGCTTCTGTTTGCAATGCTCTCAGAAACTGCATTGGCATACTTGAATTGGAAAATCGTACTGTTTTTGGTTGTTTTCACGCCGCTCATACATCGTGCAACAAATCTATTCGCATTCAAAACACATCTGAAAAATGTTCCTTGGTGAAAATTATATGAAATACAGTGAAACAAAGCAGATTAAACTAAGCCGGCCAAAACTCTTTTCGATTCTTTCTCTCTTTTCCGCGATTGCCGCAGGATATTATTTCATAGACGCGCAATTGCTTGAAGCCATTGCATTTACTGCAATAGCAAGCATTTTTGATTCTGCAGGCATCGGTGCAGAAACAGCCAAGCAGAAAAACTGGCACCCGCCTTTGAAAAACGCGCTTGACAGGACTGCAGATGCTGCAATATTTATCGGATTTGCGATGTCCGGCACAGTTTCAGAAATGTGGGGTGCGATTGCGCTTGTCCTTGTGATAGTTCTTCCATACTGGGCAAAGCTCATATGGAAAATTAGCATCCGGCGTTTTTTTCATGCGGCGCTGATTGCGCGGGTTGTTTATTTTCTTGTGTATGGGGTTTGAAAGTAGTGATGCGCGCTCGCGATTGAAATTAACCTCAGAGCTGAGAGACTATATTTTAGGAGTGTTGATAACTTTTGGGTTTGTTTGATTTGTGGGGTGAAAAAAATGAAAATAGCCATAGCGAGTGATGATAAAAAGACAATATCGCACCATTTTGGTAGAGCATTAGGGTTTGTAGTGTTTGATATTAAGAATGATAAAACAGTTAGTAGGGATTATAGGAATAATATTGGCAAAAATTCTGGCGAGTGTGGAAGCTGCGACCATTCTGCTATGATTAAAAATGTCAAAGATTGTAAAATTGTAATAAGTTATGGAATGGGTCAGAGAATTTATAATGATTTAACAAGTAGCGGCATAATCCCATTAGTTACTGAAGAAGAGACCGTAGATGAAGCACTTAATCAGTTCTTGAAGAATGAATTAAAAAATAGGTTAGATAAACTGCATTAATTTTTTTGGCATTTTTTACAGTCGTCTTTACATATACCTCTTACTTCAAGCTGAAAACTTCTTATCGAGCCTGGAATCTTGTTTTTTAGGAAATCCAAAGATTCAATATTAAAGTGAAAAATCTTGCCAGTACTTTCACATATAAAATGACAGTGGCTCTTATTCTGTTTGGAGTATATGGTTTTTCTATCGCATTTATAAGAATAGATCTGATTACTATTTTTTAGCTCATTAAGAAATCGGTAAATTGTGGCAATTCCTATGTTTTTGTCTTCTTTCTTAACCTCTTCCAATAAATCTTCAGCCGCGAAAAAATTATTTATTTTGTCTAATTTCGTCTGGAGAATCTCTTTTTGTCTGGTGTTTCTTTTCTTTACCATATAAAACCTCTTATTGATAATCTCAATCAATAGTATATTTAAAGTGAGGGGGTTTATATATCTTTGGGCGTTCTAGATGAAAACTAAAGTTATTATTGTATCTGTGTTGATTGTTGCTGTCGTATTGGTTGCCGGATGTATAGACAATACTCCAAAAGCAACAAATGAAAAAATAAAAGTAGTAACAACTCTTTTCCCACTATATGAATTCGCAAAAGAAGTTGGGGGATATAATGTGGAAGTGACATTATTGCTTCCGCCAGGAGCCGAAGCCCATACATTTGAGCCAAAGCCAAGCGACATCAAAAAAATAAACGATGCTGATGTGTTCTTATACATTGGAGCAGGCATGGAACCATGGGCTCATGACATTGTAGAAGGTTCTAATAATAAAGAATTGTTGCTTATAGATGCAAGTTCTAAAGTAACTTTGATTAAATCAGGAGAGCATGAAGAACACGAACATGAGGCAGAAGAAGAACACGACCACGAATCAGAAGAACATGAAGAAGAGCATCAGCATGGAGAATATGATCCTCATATCTGGCTTGACTTTGATAATGATAAAAAGATAATTGACGCAATCTCTCAGATTCTTGCCCAAAAAGACCAAAAGAATGCAGAGTTTTATATGAAAAATGCTCAACAGTATAATGCTAAGCTGAGTTCCTTGAATCAAAAATATAGTGATGGACTTTCTAATTGCAAACAAAAGGAGTTCATATCTGGAGGGCATAACGCATTTGCATATCTAGCTCATAAGTATCATCTTGAGTCAATATCTGCATTTGGCGTATCGCCTGACTCTGAGCCAACACCTCAAAAAATCAAGCAGATAGTTGACTTGACAAAAGAGCATAACATAAAATACATCTATTTTGAAAAGCTGGTGAATCCAAAAATGGCAGAAACAATTGCAAAGGAAGCAAATGCGAAAACATTAGTTTTAAACCCTGCGCATAATCTGCTCAAAGAGCAATTTCAGCAAGGAGTGACTTTCATATATTTGATGGAAGAAAACCTCCAAAATCTAAAAATTGGATTGGAGTGTGAGTAAAATTCATGAGCAACATACTTCAGTTAGAAAAAGTATCTTTTTCCTATGGTAACTCAGATATTCTAAAAGACATTTCATTATCGGTAGAGAAAGGCGATTTTGTAGGATTAATAGGTCCAAATGGCTCAGGAAAGACTACACTGTTAAAGATACTTCTAGGAATCTTGACTCCACGAAAGGGTTCAGTTTATTTATTTGAAAAGGACTTGAAAAGATTTAATAATTGGGGAAAAATTGGATACGTGCCTCAAAAAGCGACAAATATTGAAAAGAATTTCCCTGCTACCGTTTATGAAATAGTTTCCATGGGGCTTCTTTCTTCAAAGAAGTTGCCCAAAATATTTACGAAACAAGATGATATAAAAATAAAAAATGCTCTTTCTGTTGTCAAAATGGAAAAATGTTCACAAAAAAGAATTACTGAGCTTTCCGGAGGGCAACAGCAAAGAGTTTTAATCGCAAAAGCATTGGTTACTGAACCAGAAATCTTGATTCTTGACGAGCCAACAACAGGGGTTGATCAGGAAAACCAGAAATCATTTTATGACTTGCTTGGAAAATTGAATAAAGAGGGAATGACTATTATTTTAGTATCACATGATATTGGAAGAATAACGAGATATGTGACCAAAATCGCAAGCATTAATCAAACTCTTAATTTTTATGGAACTCACAAAGAATTTTGCTCAAAAGATTTAGCTCATAAACATGAGCATAAGTTATGCTTGGATAAAGGTTAAAAAATGATTGAAATACTCTCTTACACATTCATGCAGAAAGCATTTATTTCAGGCATAGTTATAGCTATTGCCTGCTCGCTTTTAGGAATGTTTTTAGTATTAAGAAAATTCTCGCTGATTGGAGATGGAATTGCCCACATCTCTTTTGGAGGAGTCGCTACTGGACTGTTATTTAATGTAACTCCATTTATTGGTGCTCTTTTGTTTGGATTAATAGGTTCATTTGGAATACTAAAGCTGAAAGAAAAGTCACATTTACATGGAGATACTGCAATAGGAATCGTAAGCCATGTAAGCCTGGGTATAGGAATATTTATTGCGAGCATTGCAAACGGTTTTAACGTAGATATAATGAGTTATTTGTTCGGAAGCATACTTTCAATAAAAACCGCAGAATTAGTATTATCTGTTTTTCTATCATTGACAGTTATCATCTTTATTCTCATTTACTATAAAGATTTGTTTTATATCTCATTTGATGAAGAATCTGCAAAAGTTTCTGGAATAAACATAAATTTCCTTAATTCAATGCTAATCATTTTAACAGCAGTTACAATAGTCTGCTCAATGAATGTTGTAGGGCTTATGCTCGCATCATCATTAATAATCTTGCCCTCTGCATCTGCTTTGCAAGTTAAAGCAAGTTTTAAGAGAATTTTATTCTATGCTGTGATTATCTCAGTATTTTCAGTAGTTTCGGGGCTTGTTATTGCATATTATTATGACTTTGCAGTCTCTGGAACTATTGTTCTGATTAATGCATTTGTTTTTCTATCACTTTTAGTCTATAATAAAGCGCAGGCATATGGTGATGTTGCATAACTCTGGAACTTTGAGAAGTTTTCGCGAAGCGAAAATTTGGGTGAGCAGCAGCGAACCTTAAAGCTCCATGTTATATCCCCTGAGCGAAGCGAGTGTAAACAGAGGGGGAGTTCCCGCCGACGGATGACGCAAAAACGTACGTAACTTTATATAGCCGTCCACATAAAGAATAATAAGTCGGTTGATATGAATCATAAAACCTCCTTGCATAATAACGGTTTCAAGCCTTTGAAGCCGCTTACGCGCTTCAAAATGCGCACTACTTCTTTAACGGACACGAAGAGAGAGAGAGAGAGAGCAATAATTTAAAGCGTTCTTTTGCATTGATTGGACTTTCGCTTGTTCTTCTTATGTTTGCATATTTTGTTTCCGCGGCAACCATTACAGTAAACCAACCGCCAACAATTACGGCAAACCGCACGCCGCTTCTGAACGTCACCTTCAACGAAACAGTTAACCAAACATGGTTCTCAATAGACAACGGAACAAACACAACCGCGTGCTACAACTGCACAAACTTCACAACGATTCTGAACAATGAATTTCCGACAAACACAACAGGACTTGTCGGGTGGTGGAAGTTTAACCGAAATTCAGGTGAAAACGATACTCTTGCAATCGACTGGTCGGGCAACGGAAACAACGGCACAATCAACAACACCAATCCGGGAATAGACAACTGCACAGGAAACTGCTCGGGATGGACAACAAACGGAAAGTTCGGGAATGCCATACGATTTGACGGGGTAAATGATTATGTTCAAACGCCAAGCTTTGCGTTATCAAGCACAGACAATACTACAACGTTTGAATTTTGGTCAAAAGGGATCAACCAAACAGGTCATCAAACATTTATATCTCATGGTGAATATATAGACGGAACTATAAGGATTCACAGACCATCTAATGGAAATAATTTGGCTTTTGAGTATTCTAATGGTACTACTTCATATAAAGTAGTATCAACCACGAATTATTTTCAAGGATTTAATAGTTCTTGGTTATTTACTACTATTTCTGTGGACTATAATAATCGAATTGTAACATTCTATAGGAACGGTGTTTTATTCTCAAATAGCAGTGTTTCAGAACCGATGATTTTTCCAGCTACAAACAGAGTAAAATACATTGGATCGCATAATCCAATATTATATTTCTTCAACGGTTCCATCGACGAAGTCCGCATATACAACCGTTCTTTGTCAGCAACAGAAGTCTACAACGATTATGCATTATCTTCAGGTCAACATAACATAACCATATCTGCAAACGATAGTTCTGGGAATATCAACACAACTCTAAAGCAATTCACAATAGACAGCGCTGCTCCAGTCATAAACTTTACAAATCCAACCCCTAACAATGAAATATTAAATCAGAACTGGGCATTCATAAACGCAACTTCTGACGAAACTCTAATCGGAGTTGTTCTCGAATGGGATGGAATAAACGAAACAATGCAAGGTTCTGGAATCAACTTTTATAAAAACAAAACGTGGCTTTCTGGCAACTATACATTCAAAGTTTACGGAACAGATACTTTGGGCAATATAAATGTTTCGGAAACAAGGTGGGTTTATGCCAACTCCACCATTTCACCAGTCACAATTTCAACATCAGACGGTCTTAATATCACCGTTGCTCCAAATGGGACGCTGTCAGGAATCAAAATAAATGATTCAGAATTGTTTTCTTCTGGCATTCTAAACGGCTTTTATCTCAAGGACTATGCAACTGGAAGCCCATTTATCCAGATGAAAGGAGAAATAACTAATTCTACAAGCAACTCGGTAAAAACACAAACCTCTTATGGAGACATTCAGTTTAATGCGACGTATACTGCTTATTCTAATTATATCCAAATAGATGGTGATCTAAAGGATGAATCAGACACAGATAGGGCAATACAAATAGCTTTTGATTTACCTATAAATGCTACGGGATGGAATTGGTGGGATTACATACTTCAAAATAGAACCATAAACGATGCAACCACATATTCATATACCTTCGATTATGGTGTTGCAAGCCCAAGAACACAATCATATTATCCATTTTCCACAATATTGAATAATACTATGGGGATCACGATTTCAGTTCCAATGGATTCACCAAGAGTGTATAGATTAAGTTATAATACAAGCACGGGATTTAGGATAGAGTACGACATAGGATTATCGAATCAAACAAATAAGATTGGCGCAAGCAAGGCAAATTTCACATTCATCATTTACACGCTAGATGAGCCGGAATGGGGATTCAGAAGCACCGTAAAAAAATACTATGAACTCAACCCGCAATATTTTATCAAAAGAGCAGTTCATGAAGGATTATGGATGGTTCTTACTTCAACTGTGAAAGATATATCCAATCCAGATGACTTTGGTTTCGGATATGATGAGGAAAGCGGAAAGAATGCAAATGATTTCAATTACGACCATGGCATATATTCACTTATGTACACCGAGCCATGGGGACTATGGCTTGGAAATTCATCATGGACCGCTACAAAGCCAAGCTATGATGAACGAATTAGCTTATTGAATAACAAAACAAACGATACAGCAACTTGGAAATTCGGAATTACCTACAGTTATGCCGCAAATGCAGCAAAGAATTCTCTAATCACCAATGATACCGAGAAATGCCCTCTTGACTGGATAAACTATTTTTATAATGTTTGGAGTGGAGTATACATGCAGAATTTTGTGATCAATCCAGATCCTGAATTGCCGATTTTACCTAACAGGTATAACCTAAGTATGCAAGAATATCAATATGGAATATACGGCGGAAGCATAGATAACTGGACCTATGAATATTAGACCTCTTGCATAATTATAAGGGCGTCAGCCCTTATATCTTTTAATTCCTGATGTTAACCGACAAACTCGTTCAAGTCAAACCCTTGGTTCATCATTGCCCTGAAATTCACCAATCCATAAACAATAGAACTCGC